>JAEZKX010000001.1 GCA_023436025.1 Pseudomonadota bacterium
CGGCCACGCGCGGCACGGCCAGCCCCACGGCGATGCCCGCCAGCATGCCGCCGCCCAGGTGCCGGATGGAGCGGCGCAGCAAGGTGGTGTCGGTGAGCGCGCGCAGGATGTGGGCCACCGCCAGCCCCGACGGGAAGGTCAGGGCCATGCGGTCCACCAGCAGCGGCGTGTAGAGCATGCCCACGCCGACGCCGAACATGCCCACGCACAACAGGTACGCGGTGAGCTGCCAGTCGGGCGGCCGCGGCAGCCCCATCCAGGCCATGGCCTGCACCAGCACCGCCATCGCGCTCATGCTGGCCACCGAGGCTGCCGCGGTCTGGATGTAGTTGGCGCCATGCCGGCCGCTGGCGCCATAGCCCGCGGTCACCGCGGAGCCGAGCAGGCCGGCCAGCACCTGGCCGCCGACGAAGAAGCCCAGCGAGAAGTTCATGTAGGCGGCCGTCAGTCCGGCCAAGGGCCCCAGCACCAGGGCGCCGCTGACGGCGAGGAGCAGGTGGTAGCGCCGGCTGCCCTCGGGCGGCAGCCAGCGCCAGCGCGGTGCGGCTACAGGCGGAACCACTGGTCCGCGCGCCGCGGCGGCTCGCCGTAGGCTTCCTTGGCGCGGCGGATGCGTTCCAGGTCCTTCAGCAAGGTCTCCAGGGCCGATTGCGCGCCGACGCCGCTGCGACCGCGCGGCACGCGGTATTCGGGCGGCTTGACCTCGGGGTCGGGGAAGGCGACGCGCTCGTGCATGAGGGCCTCACTGGGGCGAACATCGTACCCAAGGTGGCCGCATCCTGTCCAACCCGGCCGTTGCGCCGGCGCGGCGCGCCCGCCGGGCCCAGGCGGGTACACTGGGTCTTCGCGATCCATCCGGCCGTTCGTCGTGCCTTCGGCCGGGCCCGCAAGGGCGGATCATCCCCTGGCCAGCGCACCGCGGAACTGGAGCGCGCCACTTGCGACCCGACGTGAAAACCGCCATCCGCCAGGACGGCCTGCGTTACGCCTCGAAGGCGGATACCGCCACCGAGTTTCCAGGCGCACCGGGGCGGACGATCAGCTGCCTGCTATGCGGCCGCCACGTGCCCCGCCCGGGCCTCCGAAGTTTCCTGCTTGCCGGCCGGCTGCAATTCCGCTGCCGCGACGGCTGCTGACCCCCCCACCCACCAGGAAGCTCCCATGCCCACACCCAACTACTCGTACGAGAAGCGCCAGCGCGAACTGGCCAAGAAGCAGAAGAAGGAAGAGAAGGCCCGCAAGAAGGCCGCGCAGCCCCCAGCCAGCACGCCGGAGCCGCAGCCGCGCTGAGGGCGCGCCTGCGGGCCTGATCGAGGGGGCTCGCGGGAGCGAGCGCCCCTTGGCGGCGGACGGCCGCGCACGCGATGGCGCGCGCACTTGCTCCGGAACGCCGTCCCTCAGGCCTTGCCTGCCCCGCGCGAGCCCGGGTTCTTCGCGAACTCGGCGACGCGCTCGCGGTTGGGGGCGAACCCCAGCCCCGGCTTCTCCGAAAGCGCGAGGACGCCGGCTTGCGGCTGGGGCAGGTCGTCGAACACCAGCTTGCAGCACTCGACCGCCACCGAGTGGTATTCCACCAGCGAACCGTTGGCCAGGCCCGCATGCAGGTGCATGTTGTGGTGCGGCCAGGCGCCGCCGTTGGCGAAGCGCGTGTTGAAGGCCTGCGCCAAGCCCGCGATGCGGTTCACCTGGGTGAAGCCGCCGGTGATGCAGGCGTTGGGCTGCACCACGTCGACCGCCTGCGCCACCAGCATGTCGCGAAAGCGCGTGGCCAGCCCCTCGTTCTGGCCGGCCGCCAGCGGAATGCGCGTCTTGCCGCGCAGCTTGACCAGGTTGGGAATGTCGTTGTGCGACACCGGCTCCTCGAAGAAGGCGATGTCGTACGGCTCGATGCGCTGGGCCAGCCACAGGGCATGGAAGTAGTCCAGGCTGCAGTTGGCGTCGATGTAGATCTGCACGTCCGGGCCGACGGCCTCGCGCACCGCGCGGATGCGCTGCACGTCCTCGGCCACCACCTGGTCCAGCGGGCGCGGCTCGTCGCGCCGCGCCAGCGCATGGTGGCCCACGGTCATCTTCAGGCGCCTGAAGCCGCGGTCCACCCATTCCTTGGCCGCCGCCGCGAGTTCATCGCGGTCGAAGAAGGCGAAGCCGAAGGTGGCGTACACCGGCACCTCGCTGCGCGCGCCGCCCAGCAGGCGCCAGCAGGGCTGGCCCAGCGCCTTGCCCTTCAGGTCCCACAGCGCCAGGTCGATCGCGGCGATGGCATGGCTGGCATAGCCGGACTGGCCGCGCGGCGTCAGCAGCCAGTACAGCTTCTCCCAGATCTGCTCGTGGCGCAGCGGATCCAGGCCGATCAGCGCATGCGACGCGATCTCGTTGACGATGCTGCCGATCACCTCTTCCTCGGTGATGGCGGTCATGCCGGTGCCGGTGAGGCCCGTGTCGGTCTCGACGTCGACGATGCACAGCGACAGCGAAGTGGTCTTGGTCTTGCCCGCGGCGCCTGCCGTGACCTGCAGGTTCAGCGGCGTGGCCTGGACTCGGGTGATCTTCATGGGGGTTGCTCCGTACGGTTGTCCGCAGTGTCGAGCGCCCCGCCCACCCCGGCAAGCGCCTGGGCTGAACGGCGCTTTCGGTTTTGCCGAACTCCGGGTTAACCCGGGACAGCCGCCAGGAGGGCGCGGATCAGGGTGCGCGCGGCCGGCGACGGCGGCACATCGCTGCGGACGGCGATCTGGTGGCGGCGGCGGGCCCACGGATCGCGCAGCGCCAGCGCCTTCAGCGGCAGGTGCGCCAGCTGCGGCCCGATGGCCTCCAGCGGCAGCACCGCGATGCCGAGGTTGGCGGCGACCATGCGCGTCATGGCGTCGAAGCCGCGCATGCGCATGCGCAGCTTGAGGTGGGTGCCGGCTGCGCTGGCCGAGGCCAGCAGGCGGTGCGACAGCGCGGTCGCATCGGCCAGGCCGATGAACTGTTCGTCCAGCACTTCGTGGAAATGCACGCCGTCGCGCGCGGCCAGCCCATGGCGCGTGGACACCAGCACCACCAGCGTGTCGGCGAAGAAGTCGATGAACTCCAGGCCCGGCGGCGCCAGCGGCAGGTCGACGATGGCGATGTCGGCGCGGCCTTCCAGCAGCGCCGCCGGCGCGTCGGGGCTGCCGCGCTCCTCCAGCTCCACCTGGATCAGCGGATAGTCGCGGGCGAAGGCCTCGATGCGTTCGGGCAGCACCTCCAGCAGCGCCGAAGCATTGGCCAGCACACGCACGTGGCCCTGCAGGCCACGGGCGTAGTCGCGCAGGTCGCCCGCCAGCTGGTCGGCATCCCCCAGCAGCGCGCGGCTGCGCTGCAGCAGCATCGCGCCGGCGGCGGTGGGGTACACCCCGCGCGGCGAGCGCTCGAAGATGCGCAGGCCCAGCGCCTCCTCCAGCTGCGTGATGCGCGCGCTGGCGGCGGCGACGGAGAGGTCCAGGTGGTCGCCCGCGGCGCTGATGGAACCCAGGTCCGCGGCGGCGACCACCACGCGCAGGGTGGCGAGGTCGAGGGCTTGCTTCATTCCCACTCCACCGTGCGAGGTGAAGCGCACGGGCGCGGCGCTTGCTCGCGCAGCGAACCCACCCTCCGCAGTGGCTGGCCCGGGCCCATGGCCCGGACTAGGCGCCCGCGCCCGGCCCGACCACCTTCTGCTCGATGGCTCCGAACAGGCTCTGGCCGTCCTTGCCCTTGGCCTCGATGCGGATGGTGTCGCCGAAGCGCATGAACTCCGTGCTGGGCTTGCCGTCCTGGATGGTCTCGATGGCGCGCTTCTCGGCGATGCAGCTGTAGCCCTTGGGCCACTCGGTGCGGCCGTCGGCGCCGGTGACACCCTTGTTGCTGACCGTGCCGGCGCCGACGATGCTGCCGGCGCGCACGTTGCGGGTCTTGCAGACGTGGGCGATCAGCTGGCCGAAGTGGAAGGTCATCTCCGGCCCCGCCTCGCACATGCCGACCTTGCGGCCGTTCCAGCTGCTTTGCAGCACCACGTGCGCGCGGCCGCCCTGCCAGGCCTCGCCCAGTTCATCGGGCGTGATGGCCACCGGGCTGAACGCGGTGGCCGGCTTGCTCTGGAAGAAGCCGAAGCCCTTGGCCAGTTCGGCCGGGATCAGGTTGCGCAGGCTCCAGTCGTTGGCCAGCATCAGCAGGCGGATGCCGTCCAGCGCCTGGTCCGGCGTGGCGCCCATGGGCAGGTCGCCAGTGACCACGGCCAGCTCGGCCTCGAAGTCGATGCCCCAGTCCTCGCTGGCGAAATGCGCGTCCTCGGTGGGCCCGAGGAAGTCGTCGCTGCCGCCCTGGTACATCAGCGGGTCGTCGTAGAAGCTCTTGGGCACTTCGGCGTTGCGCGCCGCCCGCACCAGCTCCACATGGTTCAGGTAGGCGGAGCCGTCGGCCCACTGGTAGGCGCGCGGCAGCGGCGCCATGCAGCGCGCCGGCTCGAACGGAAACGCATGGCGCGCCTTGCCGTGGTTGAGGGTCTCGTACAGGTCCTGCAGCTGCGGCGACAGGAAGTTCCAGTCGTCCAGCACCTGCTGCAGGCGCGCCGCGATGCCGCTCGCATAATGGGCCGTCTGCAGGTCGCGCGACACCACCACCAGTTGCCCGTCGCGCGAGCCGTCCCTGTACGTCGCCAGTTTCATCGTGGTCCTTTGAAATGCGCTAGAGTCCGCCAGACATTACGCATTGTGAAATGAATTTACCTAAACGTAATTCTAGCCGCGGGCTCCGCGCATGAAGGAGCGGGCTGGCATCCAGTCGGTGGAGGTGGGCTTCGGCCTGCTGCAGGTGCTGGGCGAAGCCCCGGGGCCGCTGATGCTGCGGGACCTGGCGCGCGCGGCCGACATGAGCGCGGCCAAGGCGCACCGCTACCTCGTGAGCTTCCAGCGGCTGCAGCTGGTGGTGCAGGACCCGGCCAGCACCCGATACGACCTCGGCCCTGCGGCGCTCAAGCTGGGGCTGGCCTCGCTGTCGCGGCTGCAGCCGGTGAAGCTGGCGCGCGAGCGGCTGGTGCCGCTTCTGGAGCAGATCGGCCACACCGTGGCACTGGCGGTGTGGGGCAACCACGGGCCCACCATCGTGCACTGGGAGGAGTCGTCCTACGCGGTCACCGTGAACCTGCGCCTGGGCGACGTCATGCCGCTGCTCACCTCGGCCACCGGCCAGTGCTTCGCCGCCCATGCGCCCAAGGACGCCATCGCCGACATGCTGGCCGAGGAGATGACGCGGGCGCAGAAACAGGGCCGCACCGACGTGCCCACCACCCCGGAAGCGGTGCAGGAATTGCTCGACGAAGTGCGGCGGCGCGGCGGCGCCCGCGTCACCGACACGCTGCTGCCCGGGATCGTCGGCTTCTGCCTGCCGGTGTTCGATGCCGACGGCCACATGGCCCTGGGCATGGTGGCACTGGGGCCGGTGGGCAGCTTCGACGGCGACTGGGACGGCGCGGTGGAGCGTCCGCTGCGCGCCGCGGCCCGGCAGCTCTCCAGCGACCTGGGATTCCGGGGATGAACGCCGCGCGCGCCGCCTCCTGGAAGCGGCTCGCGCTCCTGGGGCTGGCGGTGCTGGCGGCACACGTCCTTCTGCTGCGCCTGCCCTGGTCGGCGCCCGCCCAGGGGGTCGATGCGCCCATGCGCCATTTCGTCACGCGCACGGTGGCTCCGCCGGCTGCGAAGGTGCCCGCCGCGGCCGTAACCGTAACCGCAACCGTAACCGCAACCGTAACCGCAACCGCAACCGCAACCGCAAGCGTGCAGCCTGCCGCGCCTTCGCGCCCGCGACCCGTGGCGCGCCAGCCGCCGGCAC
>JAEZKX010000096.1 GCA_023436025.1 Pseudomonadota bacterium
TTGCCCGCACCTGCGGCCGGCGCGTGCCGCCGACGCCTTTGTCCTACGCGGCCGATCGCGCGCCCTGCCTAGCATGAGGTCTCCAACCAGGAGAACCCCATGGACACGCTGTCCGTCTGGCGCGGCACGGCCGCCGCGCCCCCCGGCTTCGCCATGCTCGACGGCGACGTGGCCGCCGACGTGCTCATCATCGGCGGCGGCATCACCGGCGTGACGCTGGCGCTGCTGCTGGCGGAACAGGGCCGCCAGGTCGTGCTGCTGGAAGCCGGCGAGATCGGCGGCGGCACCACCGGCAATTCCACCGGCAACCTGTACCAGACCCTGGGCAACGGCATGCAGGAGATCGTGTCGGGCTTCGGCGCCGACATCGCCCAGCAGGTCATGGCCGAACGGGGCAAGGCGATCGAATTCATCGAAGGCCACTGCCGCGGCCTGCCCGCCGCGGGCTTCCGCCGCTGCCCGCTGTATCTCTACGCCTCGGCGCCCAGCTACCAGGCCTTCGTCGACAAGGAGTTCGAGGCGCTGGTCGAGGCCGGCGCGCCGGTGGAGCGCACCAGCATCCTGCCGGCCAACCTGCCGCCCAGCGTGGGCGACGCCATGGTGCTACCTGGCCAAGCGCAGTTCCAGCCCCAGGCCTACGTGGCCGCGCTCGCGCGCCAGGCGGCCGAACGCGGCGCCCACTTGCACGAGCATTCGCGCGTGCTGGAGGTCGACGAAGCCAAGCGCGTCGCCGTCACCGCCACCGGCAGCGTGCGCGCCGGCGAGATCGTGATGGCCACCCACTCGCCCAAGGGGATCCACCTGGTGCAGGCGCAGATGCCGGTGCACCGCGAATACGCCGTGGCGCTGGAATGGGACGGCGCCGACGGCGCGCCCGGTCCCGGCATCTTCTGGTGGACCGGCAGCGAAGGCCTGTCGATCCGCACGCTGGAGGCGGACGGGCGCCACTACCTGGTGTGCGCCGGGCAGGAGCACAAGGTGGGCATCCACAACGCCCGGGCCGCCCTGCTGACGGTGGAGCAACAGGCACGCAGGTATTTCGGCGACCGGCGCATCACCCATCGCTGGTCGGCGCAGAACTACCGGGGCGCCGACGGCCTGCCCTACATCGGCCGCAATGCCGAGGGCACCTTTATCGCCACCGGCTTTTCCACCGACGGCCTCACCTGGGGCACGGTGGCCGCGCGCATGATCGCCGCGGAGCTGCTGGGCCACCCCTCGGCCTTCGCGCCCCTGGTCAAGCCCAACCGCCTGTCGCCGCTGCGCGGGGCGAGGAACATCATCGAAGAGAACGTGACGGTGGTGACACAGCTGGTGAAGGACTACCTCTCCGGCGGCCAGGCCGAGAAGCTGCAGGCCCTGGCGCCGGGCGACAGCGCGATCGTGGAGTCGGACGGCGAGGCCGTCGCCGCCTGGCGCGCGCCCGACGGCGAGCTGTTCGCCGTGTCCAATGTCTGCCCCCACATGGGCTGCAAGGTGCACTGGAACAGCGTCGAGACCACCTGGGACTGCCCCTGCCACGGCAGCCGCTTCCGTCCGGACGGCACGGTGATCGAAGGGCCGGCGCTGGCACCGCTGGCGCGCAAGCACCCGCCGACGCTCGGCTGACGGGCCGCGCCGTCGGCCTTTACCGAACTTTTACCTGCGCTTGCGCACGCCCAGTCCGAGCTGGTCGCGCTGCTTGTCGAGGCGTGCCTGCTTCTTGGCGTTCTCGCGTTCGACGACCTTGCGCTTGGTGTAGCCGGACCAGTCGGCCCAGGTCCACCACACCACCGCGCCGGCCAGCGGCGACAGGACCAGCCACCAGGTCCATTCGGCGACCGGACCGATCTCCAGGTACTTCATGAGGATCAGGACGATCCCCAGAATCAGCAGGTACATGCTCCCTCCACGAACGATGCGCCGGATGCCCGGCGGCGGCCGGGGTCAACGCCCCTTCGTACAATACCGTTGAAGCACTGTAACTCAACCGATCGAGGAACCTGAATGATGAAACGAGCCCTGTTCGCCCTGGCGGTGCTGGCCGCGGCCTCGGCGCCGGCGCTGGCGGACCAGGCCCTGGCACAGGCGAAGAACTGCATGGCCTGCCATGCAGCGGACAAGAAGCTGGTCGGGCCTTCCTACAAGGACGTCGCCGCCAAGTACGCGGGCCAGAAGGACGCGGTCGACAAGCTGGCGGTCAAGATCATCCGGGGCGGCTCCGGCGTGTGGGGCCCGGTGCCCATGCCCGCGAACGCCCAGGTCAACGAGGCGGAAGCCAAGAAGCTGGCGGCCTGGGTGCTGGGCCAGAAGTAAGCTCCTGCCGGCCCCTGGCAAAAAGGCCCGCTTCGGCGGGCCTTTTGCTTTTGGTGCGTCCGAACAAGGCCGCCGGCCGGGGGCGTCGCGGCAGCCGCGACGCACGCCCGCCGCGCTCAGTTCGTCTGCGCCAGCTGCTCCAGGATCGCCGGGTTCTCCAGCGTGGTCGTGTCCTGCGTGATCTGCTCGCCCTTGGCGATGGAACGCAGCAGGCGGCGCATGATCTTGCCGCTGCGCGTCTTGGGCAGGTTGTCGCCGAAGCGGATGTCCTTGGGCTTGGCGATCGGACCGATCTCCTTGGCCACCCAGTTGCGCAGCTCGTTGGCGATCTGCTTGGCCTCTTCGCCGGTGGGGCGCGCGCGCTTGAGCACGACGAAGGCGCACACCGCCTCGCCGGTCAGGTCGTCGGGCCGGCCCACCACCGCGGCCTCGGCCACCAGGTCGGTCTTGGACACCAGCGCCGATTCGATCTCCATCGTGCCCAGGCGGTGGCCGGAGACGTTGAGCACGTCGTCGATGCGGCCGGTGATGCGGAAGTAGCCGGTCTTGGCGTCGCGCACCGCGCCGTCGCCCGCCAGGTAGATGTGGCCGCCCATCTCCTCGGGGAAATAGCTCTTCTTGAAGCGCTCCGGATCGCCCCAGATGGTGCGGATCATCGAGGGCCAGGGCCGCTTGATCACCAGCATGCCGCCGGAGCCGTTGGGCAGGTCCTTGCCGGTCTCGTCGACGATGGCGGCCATGATGCCCGGCAGCGGCAGCGTGCAGGAGCCGGGCACCGTGGGCGTGGCCCCCGGCAGCGGGGTGATCACGTGGCCGCCGGTCTCGGTCTGCCAGAAGGTGTCGACGATGGGGCAGCGCTCGCCGCCGACGTTCCGGTGGTACCACATCCAGGCTTCCGGATTGATCGGCTCGCCGACCGTGCCCAGGATGCGCAGCGTCGACAGGTCCCAGTTCTTCGGGTGCACCTTCTCGTCGGTCTCGGCGGCCTTGATCAGCGAGCGGATGGCCGTGGGCGCCGTGTAGAACACCGAGACCTTGTGCTTCTCGATCATCTGCCAGAAGCGGCCGGCGTGCGGGAAGGTGGGCACGCCCTCGAAGATCAGCTGGGTGGCGCCGGCGGCCAGCGGGCCGTAGGCGACATAGGTATGGCCGGTGATCCAGCCGATGTCGGCGGTGCACCAGAACAGGTCCTCGGCCCGGATGTCGAAGGTCCACTGCATGGTGAGGTTGGCCCACAGCAGGTAGCCGCCGGTGGAGTGCTGCACGCCCTTGGGCTTGCCGGTGGAGCCGGAGGTGTAGAGGATGAACAGCGGGTGTTCCGCGCCCACCGGCTCGGGCGCGCAGGTGTCCGACTGGCCCTGGAGCACCTCGTCGAAGCTCTTGTCGCGGCCTTCCACCATGTTGCACGGCGTCGCGGTGCGCATGTAGACCAGCACCGAGCGGATGGACTCGCAGCCGCCCATGGCCAGCGCCTCGTCGACGATGGACTTCAGGCCCAGCTCCTTGCCGCCGCGCAGCTGGAAGTTGGCGGTGATCACCGCCACCGCGCCGGCGTCGATGATGCGTTCCTGCAGCGACTTGGCCGAGAAGCCGCCGAACACCACGCTGTGGGTGGCGCCGATGCGCGCGCAGGCCTGCATGGCCACCACGCCCTCGATGGTCATGGGCATGTAGATGACGACGCGGTCGCCCTTCCTGATGCCCTGCGCCTTGAGCGCGTTGGCGAAGCGGCCGACGCGCGCCAGCAGCTCCTTGTAGGTGACGCGCGTCACGGCGCCGTCGTCGGCCTCGAAGACGATGGCGGTCTTGTTCTCGACCGGCGTGCCCAGGTGCTTGTCGAGGCAGTTGGCGCTGGCATTGAGCTCGCCGTCCTCGAACCACTTGTAGAAAGGCGCCTTCGACTCGTCGAGCGTCTTCGTGAACGGCTTGGTCCAGCGCACGTGCTCGCGCGCCAGGCGGGCCCAGAAGCCCTCGAAGTCGCCCGCGGCCTCCTGGCACAGGGCTTGGTACGCGCCCATGCCGGAAACGCGTGCCGCCTTGACGACGGCGTCGGCCGGGGGGAACACGCGGTTTTCGACCAGGACGGACTCGATGGCGCTCATGGTATGTCTCCGTGGTGGTGAAAAAGTCGGCGCTACTGTCCTGCGGGGCACTTACTCCGCACTGACATGGGGCGCGCGGGTCGAAATCTACCCTGTTCCGAGGGGAAACTACAATTGCGGACAACGCCATGCCCGTTCCTCCCATGCGCAAGCAACTCCCCGGTCTCGGACCCAACTCCCCTTTGCGCCCCCTTCCCAACCTGATCTTCGCCAGCCGCTGGCTGCAACTTCCGCTCTACCTCGGGCTGATCGCCGCCCAGGCGGTCTACGTCGTCCACTTCCTGCTGGAACTCACGCACCTGATCGAAGCCGCCTTCGGCAGCCAGGCCGCGCTGCAGCAACTGATCACGAGCATCGGCTACAAATCCTCCGTCACCGTCACCGCGCTGAACGAGACCATCATCATGCTGGTGGTGCTGGCGCTGATCGACGTGGTGATGATCTCCAACCTCCTGATCATGGTGATCGTCGGCGGCTACGAGACCTTCGTCAGCCGCATGGGCCTGGAGAGCCACCCCGACCAGCCCGAGTGGCTCAGTCACGTGAACGCGTCGGTGCTGAAGGTGAAGCTGGCCACGGCCATCATCGGCATCTCGTCGATCCACCTGCTCAAGACCTTCATCAACGCCGACAACTATTCCGACAAGGTGCTGATCGCGCAGACGGTCATCCACATCACCTTCCTGCTGTCGGCCATGGCAATCGCCTACACCGACCGCCTGATGTCGCCACCGGCCAGCCACCGCGACGACCACTGAGCAGCCTCAGCGCCCGGGCGGCCGCAGGTCGGCCGGCGCCACGCCCAGCACCCGCCGCACGGCGCGCGCCATGTGGCTCTGGTGCGCGAAACCGGCTTCCAGCGCCACCTGGCTGGCCGAAAGCCGGCCCTGGCGCAACAGGTCGGCCGCACGCTGTACCCGGCGCTGCATCACGTATGCATGCGGCGCCACGCCCAGGGCGCGCCGGAACAGCACCTTGAAATGCGAGACGCTGCTGTGCGCCACCTCCGCCAGCCGCGCCAGCGACAGGTCCTCGTCGAGATGGGCCTCGATGTACTCCAGCACCCGCGCGCGACGCACTGCCGGCAGCGCCGCCGGCAGGCGCACGCGCCGCCGCGCTGTCGCGAGCAGGCGCACGCTCAGGGCCGTGGCCAGGCTCTCCAGGTACAGCCCGCCGTTGCCGAAGCCCTGGCGGCGCTCGGCCTCCAGGGCCAGCGCCAGTTGCTCCAGCTGCGCATCGCGGAACTGGTGGCGCGGGGCGATCCCCGCCTGGCTCTCGGGCAAGCCCAGCTCGCGCGCGGTGCGCAGCAGCAGCGCGGTCGGCAGGGTCACCACGAGGGAGAGTCCGGGATCGTGCTCCACCCAGGCATGCGCGTCGCCCGGTGCCAGCAGGTCGAGGTCGCCCGGCGTGTACGTGAAGGGGCGGCCGGCGCACAGCCCCCGCACGGCCCGTCCGGCCTGCATGCGCAGGCGCGGCTCGTCGGCGGCGGCGATGCGGATCTCGCCGCCGGCCGTCCGAACCGCTTGCACCAGCGGCCGGGTCAGCGCGAGCCCCGGCTTCGTCGTCCTGTCCATTGCGTCCATGCGTGCTCCGCAAACGTCCGTCGATGCCGGACGGATGCGCCGGCGCCGCCGATTATTCGCGGGCCGCAGCACGCCGCCCGCGGTGGGCGGAGAGGGCATGACGGCAAGGAGGATTTCACGATGGATGTCACCGTCCTTGGACTGGGAATGATGGGTGCGCGGCTGGCCGCGCTGCTGCTGGCCGCGGACGCCCGCGTCAGCGTGTGGAACCGCTCGCCGGGGCGGATGGAGCCGCTGGTGCGCGGCGGTGCACGGCCCGCCGGCGAAGTGGCCGAGGCCGTGCGCGCCGGCCAGGTGGTGGTGGTCTGCGTCAAGGATTACGCCGTGGCCACCGCGCTGCTGGCGTCGGCCGCCGGCGCGCTGCGCGAGCGCACGGTGCTGCACGTGAGCACCGGCGCGCCCCAGGAAGCGCTGGCGCTGGAGGCGCTGGTGCGGGGCCACGGCGGCCACTACCTCGACGGCGCCATCCAGGCCTCGCCCGACCACATGGGCCAGCCCGACACGCCCATCCTGGTGTCGGGCGCCCGCACGGCGCTGGAGCGCAGCGAGGCGGTGCTGCGCATCTTCGGCGGGCCGCGCTGGCTGGGCGAGCGCGCCTCGCTCGCCAATGCCATGGACTTCGCCACCCTCTCCTACATCTACGGGGCCATGGCCGGCTTCTTCCACGGAGCGCGGGTCGCGGAGGCCGAGGGCCTGCGCGTGGACCAGTTCGCCGAGGTGGTCGACGCCATGGCGCCATCCTTCGGCGCCTTCCTGAAGCACGAAGGGCTGGCCATCCACGCCGACAACTACGCGATCAGCCAGAGTCCCCTGCGGATCTCGGTCGACGCCACCGCCCGCATCGCCGAGCATGCGCGCCAGCGCGGACTGGACCCGGCCATACCCGACCTGTTCGCCGCCCTGTTCCGCGATGCGGCGCAGGCCGGCCATGCCAACGAGGAAGCGGCCGCGGTGATGAAGCTGCTGCGCGGACGCAGCCGCCCAGGCTCCTAGCGCCCGACCATGTCCCCGGGCCTCACCCAGCGGTCGAAATCCTCGGCCGTGAGGTGGCCCGAGGCAAGCGCCGCCTCGCGCAGGCTGGTGCCTTCCTTGTGCGCCTTCTTCGCGATGGCGGCCGCCTTGTCGTAGCCGATGTGGGGGTTGAGCGCCGTCACCAGCATCAGCGAGCGCTCCACCAGTTCCGCGATGCGCTCGCGGTTGGGCTCGATGCCCACTGCGCAGTGGTCGTTGAAGCTGCGCATGCCGTCGGCCAGCAGGCGCACGCTCTGCATGAAGTTGTAGGCGATCATCGGGCGGAACACGTTCAGCTCGAAGTTGCCCGAGGCGCCGCCGACGTTGATGGCCACGTCGTTGCCGAACACCTGGCAGCACAGCATGGTCAGCGCCTCGCTCTGCGTCGGGTTCACCTTGCCCGGCATGATGGACGAGCCCGGCTCGTTCTCGGGAATCGTGATTTCGCCGATGCCGCTGCGCGGGCCGCTGGCCAGCCAGCGCACGTCGTTGGCGATCTTCATCAGGCTGGCTGCCAGGGTCTTGAGCGCGCCGTGCGCGTGCACCAGCGCATCGGCAGCGGCCATCACCTCGAACTTGTTGCCCGCCGTCACCAGCGGCAGGCCGGTCAGCCGCGCGAGCTCCGCCGCGACCTGCTGCGCATAGCCAGGCGGCGCGTTGAGCCCGGTGCCCACGGCAGTGCCACCCAGGGCCAGCTCGCACAGGTGCGGCAAGGCCGCATGCAGGTGGCGGTCGGCCTGCTCCAGCTGCGCGACATAGCCCGAGAACTCCTGGCCCAGGGTCAGCGGCGTGGCATCCTGCAGGTGGGTGCGGCCGATCTTGACGATGCCGGCGAATTCCTCGGACTTGCGCGCCAGCGTGTCGCGCAGCTGCGCCAGCGCCGGCAGCAGCTGGTTGCGGATGCCCTCGACCGCGGCGATGTGCATGGCCGTGGGATAGACGTCGTTGGACGACTGGCTCTTGTTGACGTCGTCGTTGGGGTGCACCAGCCGGCCCTCGCCGCGCGGGCCGCCCAGCAGCTCGCTGGCGCGGTTGGCCAGCACCTCGTTGACGTTCATGTTGGTCTGCGTGCCGGAGCCGGTCTGCCACACCACCAGCGGGAACTCGTCGTCGTGCCTGCCTTCCAGGACTTCGTCGGCCGCGGCGACGATGGCCGCCGCCTTGGCCTGGTCGAGCAGGCCCAGCAGGTGGTTGACCACCGCCGATGCGCGCTTGACCTGCACCAGTGCGCGGATGATCTCGCGCGGCTGGCGCTCGCCGGAGATGTCGAAGTTCTGCAGTGACCGCTGCGTCTGCGCGCCCCACAGGTGCTCGGCGGGCACGGGAATGGGCCCGAAGGTGTCGTGTTCGATGCGGCTGGCCATGGCGGCACCGTAGCAGCTTTTGCATCCGGCCGTGGACCACGCGGAAGGAAACAACGGCCCGTGTCCGGATTCCGGCGGCGCGCGTGCCGAGCGGGCGGCGCGGTCGATGGCGCGCGCCGGCGCAGGCCCCGCGGTGGCCC
>JAEZKX010000107.1 GCA_023436025.1 Pseudomonadota bacterium
GGCCGCAGGCGTCGCCGCGGTGGCCGCCGCCTCGCCCGGCACCGGGCCCGTCGGCCGCGCCGGCACGTAGACGTCGCGCAGCGCCTCGGGGCTGCGGATGTAGCGGCGCGCCACCTGCATCACCACCCGGTACTGGTTGAGGTCGTCGTAGATGGTCGCCACCTGGCGCTGGCCGAAGGCGTTGTACAGCGCGTTGTCGACGTCGCGCGAGCTGATGCCCAGGCGCGCGGCGCTCTGCTTGTCGACATCGACATAGACCTCGACCCCGTTCTCCTGCTGGTTGGTGTCCACGTCGACCAGGGCCGGCTGGCGCTTCATCGCGTCGGCCAGGCGCACGGCCCAGGTCCGCAGGTCGGCCTCGTTGTCGCTCTTGAGGGTGTACTGGTAGGTGCTGTTGCTGCTGCGCCCGCCCATGCGCAGGTCCTGCACCGGGTTGAGGAACACGCTCAGCCCGGTGATCTGCGCGAGCTGCGGCCGCAGCCGGGCGATCACCGCCTGGGCGCGTTCCTTGCGGTCGTCCTTGAGGTTGACGAACATGAAGCCGCCGCCGGCGCGCGAGCCGCCGGTGAAGGCCACCACCGAGTCGACCGCGGGATCGGCACGGATGATGTCGACCGCCTGCCGCAACTTGGCCTGCATGGCCTGGAACGAGATGCTCTGGTCGGCGCGCAGGCCGCCCTGGATCTGGCCGCTGTCCTGTTGCGGGAAGTAGCCCTTGGGGATGTTGAGGAACAGGAAGGCGTTGAGGGCAACGATCAGCGCCAGGATCAGCAGCACCAGCCACTGCGCCGACAGCGCCCAGTCCAGGCTGTAGGCGTAGGTGCGGTGCATCCAGGCGAAGCTGCGCTCGAAGGCGCGCGCGACGCGGCCGGGCTTCTTCTCCTGCGTTCCGGGGCGCAGCAGCCAGGCGCACATCATGGGCGTGGTGGTCAGCGAGATCAGCAGCGAGATCATCACCGCGGCCGACAGCGTCACCGCGAACTCGCGGAACAGCCGGCCCTCCTGGCCGCCCATGAACAGCAGCGGGATGAACACCGCCACCAGCGACAGGCTGATGGACAGCACCGTGAAGCCGACCTCGCGCGCGCCCAGCAGCGCCGCCTGGAAGCGGTCCATGCCGGATTCGATGTGGCGGGCGGTGTTCTCCAGCACCACGATGGCGTCGTCCACCACGAATCCGGTGGCCACCGTCAGCGCCATCAGCGACAGGTTGTTCAGCGAAAAGCCCAGCAGGTACATCACGCCGAAGGTGCCCAGCAGCGAGACCACCGTCGCGGCCGCCGGGATGAAGGTGGCGCGGGCGCTGCGCAGGAAGGCGCTGACCACCAGCACCACCAGGATGATGGCGATGACGAGCGTGATCTCCACCTCGTGCAGCGAGGCGCGGATGGAGGCGGTGCGGTCCGAGGTGACCTGCAGCCGGATGTCGTCGGGCAGCGCCTCCTGCAGCGAAGGCAGCAGCTTGCGCACGCCGTCGACGGTCTCGATCACGTTGGCGCCCGGCTGCAGCGTGACCGTGACGATCACGGCCGGCTGGCCGTTGAACAGGCCCAGGGTGTTGATGTTCTCGACGCCGTCGCTGACATCGGCCACGTCCGCCAGGCGCACGGCGGCGCCATTGCGCCAGGCCACCACCAGGCCGCGGTAGTCCGAGGCGCTGCGGCCGCCCTGCGCCATGCCGGTGCCGGTGTAGATCTGCAGCTGGCGGCCGTCGACCACGACGTCGCCCTTGGGCCGGTTGGCGGCGCCGGACTGCAGGGCCGCGCGGATGTCCTCGCTGGAGATTCCGTAGCGGCTCAACGCGAAGGGATTGAGCTCGACCCGCACCGCCGGCTGCGAGCCGCCGCCGAGCTCGACGTCGCCCACGCCGGCGACCTGGGCGATCTTCTGCTGCACGATGTTGGACACCGCGTCGTAGATCTGCCCCGGCGTGCGCGTGTCGGAGGTCAGCGCCAGGATGATCACCGGCGCCGCCGAGGGGTTGGCCTTGCGGTAGGTCGGGTTGCTGCGCAGGCTGGCCGGCAGGTCGACGCGCGCAGCGTTGATGGCCGCCTGCACCTCGCGCGCGGCGGCGTCGATGTTGCGGTTCAGCGCGAACTGCAGCGTCACCCGCGTGCTGCCGTTGCTGCTGTTGGAGGTGATCTCGTTGACGCCCGCGATCACTCCCAGCCGCCGCTCCAGCGGCGTCGCCACGCTGGTCGCCATGGTCTGGGGGCTCGCGCCCGGCAGGCTGGCCGTCACCGAGATCACCGGGTAGTCGACCTGCGGCAGCGAGGCCACCGGCAGGTTGAAGAACGCGGCGATGCCCGCCAGCGCGATCCAGATGGTGAGCAGGACCGTGCCGACGGGGCGGCGGATGAACGGCGCCGAGAGGTTCATGCCACGGTTCCGGGGCTGCCGCCGCTGCCGCCCTGCGGCGCGTCCTTGCGCCACCGGCGCCCCAGGCGGTCGAACCACAGGTAGATCACCGGCGTGGTGAACAGGGTCAGCAGCTGGCTCACGATCAGCCCGCCGAAGATGGCCAGGCCCAGCGGCCGGCGCAGCTCGGCGCCCTCGCCCCAGCCGAACATGAGCGGCACGGCGGCGAACAGCGCGGCCAGCGTGGTCATGAGGATGGGCCTGAAACGCAGCAGCGCCGCCTGGTGGATGGCGTCCTGCGGCGACTTGCCCTCCTCGCGCTCGGCGTCCAGCGCGAAGTCGATCATCATGATCGCGTTCTTCTTGACGATGCCGATCAGCAGGATGATGCCGATGATGCCGATCACCCCCAGGCCGTTGCCGCTGATCATCAGCGCCAGCAGCGCGCCCACGCCGGCCGATGGCAGCGTCGACAGGATGGTCAGCGGGTGGACGTAGCTCTCGTACAGGACGCCCAGCACGATGTAGACGCACACCACCGCCGCCAGGATCAGCCACAGCTGGTCGGACAGCGAGTTCTCGTAGGCGCCGGCGGCGCCCAGGAAGGTCACGGTGACGCCCGCCGGCAGCTTCATCGCGTCGATGGCCGCGCGGATCGCGTCCACGCCGGTGCCCAGCGCCACGCCCGGCGCGGTGTCGAACCCCACGGTGGCCGCCGGGTACTGGGCGACGTGGGTCACCTGCAGCGGCGCCTCGCGTTCGCTGATGCGCGCCACCGCCGACAGCGGCGTCGACTCGCCCGAGCTGGTGCGCAGCTGGAGCGAGGCCAGCCCTTCCACCGAGGCCTCCTCGCCCGTGCGTGCCTCCAGGATCACGCGGTACTGGTTGGTCTCGGTGAAGATGGTCGAGACGATGCGTTGGCCGAAGGCGCTGTACAGCGCCTCGTCGATGGTCGAGGCGCTGATGCCCAGGCGCGCCGCGGTGTCGCGGTCGATGTCGATGAACACCGCCGCCCCGCGGGCGCCGGCATCGGTGGTCACGTTGCGCAGCCGGTCGTCCTGCCGCAGGCGCTGCACGATGCGCGCGGCCCAGTCGTTCACCGTCGCGGTGTCGGCCGCCTCCACCGACAGCCGGTACTGGGTGGGCCCGGTCTCCGACTCGATGGTGAGGTCCTGCACCGGCTGCAGGTAGAGCGTGACGCCGGGCACGCGCTGGCCGCGCTCACGTAGGCGCTCCATCACGCGGTCGAGGCTGCCACGGGCGCTCTTGAGGTTCACCAGCATGCGGCCGGTGTTGAGCATGGTGTTGTTGGCCGCGTCCACGCCGACGAAGCTGGCGATCGTGGCCACGTCCGGGTCCTGCAACAGCTCGCGCACCACCTCCTGCTGCAGCGCCGCCATGCGCGGATAGGAGATGGACTGCGCCGCCTCCACCCGGACCTGCAACTGGCCTGTGTTCTGGGTCGGGAACAGGCCCTTGGGGATGGCCAGGTAGAGCAGCACGGTCAGCACCAGCGTGCCGACGGCGATCAGCAGCGTGAGCGGCTGGCGCTTGAGCACCCAGACCAGCGCCCGGTCATAGTGGTGGATCACGCGGTCGAAGCCCCGCTGGATGCGTCCGCCCCAGCCGCGCTCGGGCGCCTGGTGCGCCTTGAGCCAGCGCGCCGACATCATGGGAACCAGCGTCAGCGAGACCACCATGGAGATCAGGATGGTGATGGCCAGGGTGACGGCGAACTCGCGGAACAGCCGGCCAATGACGTCGCTCATGAACAGCAGCGGGATCAGCACCGCGATCAGCGACACCGTCAGCGAGATGATGGTGAAGCCGATCTCGCTGGCCCCGCGCAGGGCCGCCGCCATCGGCTTCTCGCCGTTCTCGATGTGGCGCGAGATGTTCTCGATCATCACGATGGCATCGTCCACCACGAAGCCGGTGGCGATGGTCAGCGCCATCAGGGTGAGGTTGTTGAGCGAGTAGCCGGCCAGCAGCATCACCCCGAAGGTCGCCACCAGCGACAGCGGCACCGCAATCGAGGGGATGATCGTGGCCGGGATCGCGCGCAGGAACACGAAGGTCACCAGCACCACCAGGCCGATCGCCAGCACCAGCTCGAGCTGCACGCCCTTGATCGAGGCGCGGATGGACTCGGTGCGGTCGCTGAGCACGGTCACGTCCACCGCCGCCGGCATCGATGCGCGCAGCTGCGGCAGCAGGGCGTGGATGCGGTCGACCACCTCGATCACATTGGCCCCGGGCTGG
>JAEZKX010000077.1 GCA_023436025.1 Pseudomonadota bacterium
GGCTGCACGCGCGCTCGTGACGTGCGTGGCGGCGTCGCGGTCGTTGGCGGCGGCCGCCTGCGGCAGCGGGTTGCCGGCCGTGAGCATCTGTTCGAAGTAGGCGATGGTCCTGGCGAGGCCTTCGCGCAGCTGCACGGTGGGTTCCCAGTGCAGGGTCTCCCTGGCCTGGGTGATGTCGGGGCGGCGCTGCATCGGATCATCCACCGGCAGCGGCGCGTGCTCGATCCGGGAAGAGGAGCCGGTGAGCGCGATCACCTCCTCGGCCAGGGCGAGGATGGTGAACTCGCCGGGGTTGCCGAGGTTGAGCGGCCCGGGGCAGGGGGATTCCACCGCCATGTAGCGCAGGAAGCCCTCGACCAGGTCGTCGACGTAGCAGAAGCTGCGGGTCTGGCCGCCCTGGCCGTAGACCGTGATCGGCTGGCCGCGCAGGGCCTGGACGATGAAGTTGGAGACCACCCGTCCATCGTTGGGATGCATGCGCGGGCCGTAGGTGTTGAAGATGCGGGCCACCCGCACGTCCACGCCGTACTGCCGGTGGTAGTCGAAGAACAGGGTTTCTGCGCAGCGCTTGCCCTCGTCGTAGCAGCTGCGCGGCCCCACCGGGTTGACCCGGCCCCAGTAGCTCTCGGGCTGCGGATGGCAGTCGGGGTCGCCGTAGACCTCGCTGGTGGAGGCCTGGAAGATGCGCGCGCGCGTGCGCCGGGCCAGGCCCAGCATGTTGATGGCGCCGTACACGCTGGTCTTGGTGGTCTGCACCGGGTCGTGCTGGTAATGCACGGGCGATGCCGGGCAGGCGAGGTTGTAGATCTCGTCCACCTCGAGGTGCAAAGGCTGGGTCACGTCGTGGCGGACGAGCTCGAAGCAGGGGTGGTCGAGCAGGTGCTCGATGTTGTTGCGCGTGCCGGTGAAGAAGTTGTCGGCACAGATGACGTATTGGCCTCGTTCGAGGAGCCGTTCGCACAGGTGGCTGCCGAGGAAACCGGCGCCACCGGTGACCAGCACCTGGCTGCTGCCGTTGAACTTGCGCATGGCGTCGTGCTCCCTGGAGTGACTGGTTCTTGCGAAGCCGCAGATGCGCTTGCTTCGTGATCCGTTATACGCAAACTCGAACTGCTTGTGGGCACATGCAACACTGGCTTACGCCACCGTCGTGCCGACGGGAACACGGCCGTTCGGTGCGGGTTGCCCGGCGGTGATGCGCGCCGTGGTGCGCGCCGTGTTGCACTGCCGCGTACAATTCCGCAAGCAAGAGGCCGCGCCCCGCGGCCTCTTGCCTTTTTCGATCCAACGGGGCCATGTAGAGGAACACCATGTACAAAAACCTCGCTGCCGCGCTCGCGGCCGCCTTGTTTTTCCTTCCCACCCACGCGCAGAAGAGCGAGCCGCTGAAAGTCGGCTTCGTCTACGTCGCGCCCGTCACCGATGCGGGCTGGGTGCACCAGCACGAGGAAGGCCGCAAGGCCGTGCAGCAGGCCTTCGGCACGCGCGTGCAGACGAAGTTCGTCGACAACGTGCCCGAGGGCGCGGACGCCGAGCGCGTGATCCGCGAACTGGCCGCCAGCGGGCACAAGCTGATCTTCACGCCGAGCTTCGGCTACATGGAGCCGACGCTGAAGGTCGCGCAGGACTTCCCGGACGTGCGCTTCGAATCGGTGACGGGCTACAAGACCGCGCCCAACGTCGCGGCCGTCAATGCGCGCTACTACGAGGGCCGCTACCTGTCCGGCATCGCCGCCGGCCGCATGACCCGCAGCAACGTTGCCGGCTACGTGGCGGGCTTCCCCATCCCCGAGGTGCTGCAGGGCATCAACGCCTTCACGCTGGGCATGCGCTCGGTCAACCCGAAGGCCGAGGTCAAGGTGGTGTGGCTCAACGCCTGGTTCGATCCGCCGCGCGAGCGCGACGCTGCCATGGCCCTGATGAACCAGGGCGCCGACGTGCTCGCCTTCCACACGGCCTCCACCGCCGTGATGGCGGCGGCGCAGGAGCGCGGCAAGCTCGCCATCGCCTACCACTCCGACATGCGCCGCGTCGCGCCCGATGCGCAGCTGCTCGCCGTGACCCACCAGTGGGGCGACTACTACCGCCAGCGCACCCAGGCCGTGCTCGATGGCAGCTGGAAGAGCGGCAAGGTGTGGGGCGGCGTGCGCGAGGGCATGATCCGCGTCGGCTGGTTCGGCCCCAAGGTGCCGCCGGCCGTGCGCGACGAGGTGCTGCGCCGCCAGCAGGACATCGCCAGCGGCCGCCTCGAGCCCTTCGCCGGCCCGCTGCAGGACAACGAGGGCAAGGCCGTGGTGGCGGCCGGCCAGGCCTTGGCGGACGACCGCATCCTGGGCATGGACTTCCTCGTGGCGGGGGTGCAGGGGAAGGTCCGACAATAGGCCCATGCACGCCTACCGCGCCGCCCTCCTGCGCTTCGCCGACGACGGCTCGGCCCTGTACGATGAAGACGGCTTGCTCGTCGTCGGGCCCGGCCCCGACGGCACGCAGCTGGTGCGGGCGGCGGGCAGCCATGCCGCGCTGCATGCCCGGTTCCCGGGCGTGGCCGTCACCCCCCTGCCGGGGCGCATCCTGGCGCCGGGCTTCGTCGACCTGCATGTCCACTTCCCGCAGACCGACGTGATCGGCTCGCCGGCCGAGGGCCTGCTGCCCTGGCTGGAGAACTACACCTTTCCGCACGAGGCGCGCTTCGCCGATGCCGGCTATGCCCGCGGCGTGGCGGCCGTGTTCCTCGACGAGCTGCAGCGCAATGGCGTCACCACGCCGCTGACCTTCTGCACCTCGCATCCGCACTCGGTCGACGCGCTGATGGAGGAGGCCGAGCGGCGCCGCCTGCGCCTGATCGGCGGCAAGGTGCTGCAGGACCGCCATTCGCCCGACGGCGTGCGCGACGACACCGAGCAGTCCCTGCTCGACACCGAGGCGCTGATCCGCCGCTGGCACGGCCGCGGCCGCCTGGGCTACGCGATCACGCCGCGCTTCGCCCCGAGCTGCACCGAGGCCCAGCTGCGCGGCGCGGGCGAGCTGGCGGCACGCCATCCCGACGTCTGGATCCAGTCGCACGTGGCGGAGAACAAGGACGAGATCCGCTGGGCGCGCGAGCTGTTCCCGCGCGCGCGCAGCTACCTCTCGGTGTACCAGGACTTCGGCCTGATGCGCGAGCGCGCCATCTACGCGCACTGCATCCACTTCGACGACGACGACCGCGCGCTGATGCGCGACACCGGCGCCGCCGCGGCGGTGAGCCCCACCAGCAACCTGTTCCTGGGCAGCGGCTTCTTCGACTACGAAGGCGCGATGCGCGTGGGCTTCCGCTTCGGCCTGGCCAGCGACGTCGGCGGCGGCACCAGCTTCAGCCCCTTCCACACCATGCTGGCCGCCTACTACGTCGGCCGCGAGGGCCAGACCAAGCCCGGCCTGAGCCTGGGCCCGCAGCACCTGTGGTGGCAGCACACGGCCGGCGCCGCGCGGGCGCTGGGGCTGGAGGGCCGCATCGGCAACCTGCAACCGGGCTGCGAGGCCGACTTCCTGGTGCTCGATCCGGCGGCGACGCCGCTGCTGGCGCGCAAGACGGCCCATGCGCGCAACCTGGACGAATTGCTGTTCGCGCTCATCGTGCTGGGCGACGACCGGGTGGTGGAGCGCGTCTTCGTCGACGGCGCGGCCGCATGGGACAATCGCCGCGAGGAGCTTCGCACCCCATGACGATCAAGAGCGACAAGTGGATCCGCAGGATGGCCGAGACCGAGGGCCTGATCGAACCGTTCGAGCCGGGGCAGGTGCGCGAGGTCGAGGGCCGCCGCGTCATCAGCTACGGCACGTCCAGCTACGGCTACGACATCCGCTGCGCGCCGGAATTCAAGGTCTTCACCAACATCCACAGCACGGTGGTGGACCCGAAGAACTTCGACGAGAAGAGCTTCGTCGACTTCCACGGCGATTCCTGCATCATCCCGCCCAATTCCTTCGCGCTGGCGCGCACCGTCGAATACTTCCGCATCCCGCGCAACGTGCTGACCATCTGCCTGGGCAAGAGCACCTATGCGCGCTGCGGCATCATCGTCAACGTCACGCCCTTCGAGCCGGAATGGGAGGGCTACGTGACGCTGGAGTTCTCCAACACCACGCCGCTGCCGGCCAAGATCTACGCCGGCGAAGGCTGCGCGCAGGTGCTGTTCTTCGAGAGCGACGAAGCCTGCGACGTCAGCTACAAGGACCGCGGCGGCAAGTACCAGGGCCAGCACGGCGTGACCCTGCCCAAGGCCTGAGCGACCGCGCGCCTGCCCGGCCGGGCGCCGCCAACCCGGCCGGATGGCGCAGATGTCGGCGCGGCGCAACAAGGCGGCGACGTCCTTGGCGCAAGCCCAGCCGGAACGATTTCGTCCTACACGTGTTCGCGCCGGCTGCGCTGGCGAGGCCTAGGGGCGGGGCATACGATCCTTGCAACAAGGAAGCCGTCACCATGCCCGCCCTTCTCGCCAACGTGATCGACCCCCGCACGCAACAGCCGCGCAGCCGGATGTTCTGGGTGGTGCTGGGGGCGCTGGCCTTCGCGCAGCTGTTCGCCTTCTGGCTGCTGTGCAGCCACCAGGTGCGCAAGGCGCAGGCGCGCAACAACGAGATGGTGGTGCAGCAGATGGCGCTGTCGGACTGCCTGCAGGACATCCCCGGCTCCACCATCGCCAGCTGCAGCAGCCGGCCCGCGCCGCAGCGCGCGCCGGTCCCGCCCAACAACGCCGTGGCCGGGGCCGTGCCGGTCAGTTTCAGCCGCTGAGGCCCCCATGCATTCCTTCTCGGATTCCGCGCCCGCTCCGCTGGCGCCAGAAGACTCGCTCGACGCCTCCGACGAGCTGCCCGACGAGGACGATTCGGCACGCTACTGTCCCACCACCCAGCTGGCGCGCTTCGCCCTGCTGATGGCCGGCCAGGGCCGCTGCGTCAACACCGACGTCATGCTGGGCGACCGCGAGTACGCCATGTGGCAGCTTGCCTGCGCCCAGGCCAGCAACGACGCCGAGCTCGCCGATGCGGCGCGCCGCCTGTTCGCCTATTTCGACGACCCCCACCACGCGGCCATGCCGATGGTGGGGTTGGCGTAGCCGGGCGTCCGGACGCTCAGACCTCCGCGCCTTCCACCAGGAAGCGCACGCGCCGCGTGCCCTGCCACTCGTCGGCATCGAGACGGAAGGCGATCTTCACGCGCGCAGGCAGCGGTTCGGTGCGGCCGAACCAGATGGCGTCGACGGGCTGGCCCTGGTGGCGGACTTTCAGCGACAGGTGCTTCTCGCCCACCAGCCGCTGCGACACGATCTCGACCTCCTCGCTGAACACCGGCGGCGCGAAGCCCTGGCCCCAGACCTCGCGGTGCAGGGTGTCCACCAGGTCGGCGCGGCGGTACTCCGGCGCCAGCGGGCCGTCGGTGTGCAGCCGGCGCCGCAGCGTCGCCGCATCCAGCCATTCCTGCGCCACCTGCGCCAGCGCCTGCTCGAACACCTCGAAGTGCTCCTCGGCCACCGTGCAGCCGGCTGCCATGGCATGCCCGCCGAAGCGCAGCAGCACGCCGGGATGGCGCTTGGCGACCAGGTCGAGCGCATCGCGCAGGTGGAAGCCCGGGATCGACCGGCCCGAGCCCTTCAGCTCGTGCTCGCGTCCCGGCGCCTGGCTGGCGGCGAAGACGAAGGTGGGCCGGTGCAGCTTGTCCTTGATGCGCGAGGCCACGATGCCGACCACGCCTTCGTGGAAGTCGGGGTCGAACACCGAGATCGCCGGCGGCGGCTCCTCGCCTTCCTCGAACAGCGATTCGGCCATGGCCAGCGCCTGTTCGCGCATGTCGACCTCGATCTCGCGCCGCTCGCGGTTGATGCCGTCGAGCGTGCGCGCCAGTTCGTCGGCGCGCGCCGGGTCGTCGGTGAGCAGCAGCTCGATGCCCAGCGTCATGTCGGCCAGCCGGCCCGCGGCGTTGATGCGCGGGCCGAGCGCGAAGCCGAAGTCGAAGGTGGTGGCGGCCTCGGGCCGGCGGCCGGCGGCGGTGAATAGGGCGGCCAGCCCGCAGGGCAGCGCCCCGGCGCGGATGCGCTTGAGGCCTTGCGCCACCAGGCGACGGTTGTTGGCGTCGAGCTTGACGACGTCGGCCACGGTGCCCAGCGCCACCAGCGGCAGCAGCGCGTCCAGGCGCGGCTGGTCGTGCTCGCCGAAGGCGCCGCGCGCGCGCAGCTCGGCGCGCAGCGCCAGCAGCACGTAGAACATGACGCCGACGCCGGCCACCGACTTGCTCTCGAAGTCGCAGCCGGGCTGGTTGGGGTTCACGATCAGCGCGCCTTGCGGCAGCACGGCGCCGGGCAGGTGGTGGTCGGTCACCAGCACGTCCAGGCCCAGTTCGCGGGCGGCCGCCACGCCGTCGATGCTGGCGATGCCGTTGTCCACGGTCACCAGCAGGTTGGCGCCCTGCGCCTTGACGCGCTGGGCGATGGCCGGCGTGAGGCCGTAGCCGTCGACGACGCGATCGGGCACCAGGTAGCCGACCTGGCGCGCGCCCAGCAGGCGCAGGCCGCGCACGGCCACCGCGCAGGCCGTGGCGCCGTCGCAGTCGTAGTCGGCCACGATGCAGATGCGGCGGCCGGCGGCGATGGCATCGGCCAGCAGCTGCGCCGCTTCGCGCGCGCCCTTCAGGCCGTGCGGCGGCAGCAGGCGGCCGAGGCCGGTGTCGAGTTCTTCTCCCGACAGCACGCCGCGGGCCGCGTACAGGCGCGCCAGCAGCGGATGCACGCCCGCCTGTTCCAGCGTCCAGGCCGCGCGCGGCGGGACATCGCGGGTGACGATCTTCACAGTTCCTCCAGGATGGCGGCGGGCGAGGGCGGCGCGAACACGCCCGCGATGCGCCGCCACAGGCCGCCGCCTTGCGTTTGCCAGGTGCGCGACCGCGCCTGGCCGCACAGCGTCAGGCGCACGGCGCGGCCGGCGTCCAGGTC
>JAEZKX010000217.1 GCA_023436025.1 Pseudomonadota bacterium
GGCCTGCAGGCCGCGCTCGACGCGCGCGATGAGCGCGTTCTTCCAGCCCAGGCGCTCGACCTGCCACAGCCCCAGCGCCGCGAAGGCGGCGCACAGCAGCGCGCCGGCCACGGCCAGCACCGCCACCACGGCGGCGGGACGCGGGCGACGCGCTTCGCCGTCCATGTCAGGGCATGATGCGCGCCGTCGCGGGATCCATGGTCGGCATCATGTTGGTGTTCAGGTGGTACATCACCCAGACCGAGCCCGCCAGCAGGATGAACACCAGCACCGCGGTGAACACCAGCGCCAGCACCGACCATCCGCCTTCGGAGCGCGGGCTCAGGTGCAGGAAATAGACCATGTGCACCAGCATCTGGGCGGCAGCGAAGGCCAGGATGATCCAGATGGTGGCGGCGCGCGGCAGCACTTCGGCCATCACCAGCCAGAACGGGATCGCGGTCAGCACCACCGACAGCAGGAAGCCGGTGACATAGCCCTTGACGGTGGCATGGTAGCCCGTGTCGTCGTGGTCGGCGTGGGAAGGATCGTGGTGTGCAGTCGTCATCGTGGTGTTCCTTGTTGCACGGCGGCCAGCGCCGCCCGGCGGGTGGGGCTCACTGCAGGACGCCCATCAGGTAGACGAAGGTGAAGACGGCGATCCAGACCACGTCCAGGAAGTGCCAGAACATCGACAGGCACACCAGCCGCCGCCGGTTCTCGCGGCTGAGGCCGCGGTCCTTGACCTGCACCATCAACGTCACCAGCCAGATGCAGCCGAACAGCACGTGCAGGCCGTGCGTGCCCACCAGCGTGAAGAAGCTGGAGAGGAAGGCGCTGCGCTGCGGGCCGGCGCCCTGCGCGATCAGGTGCCAGAACTCGTAGACCTCCAGACCGAGGAAGGCCACGCCCAGCAGCCCGGTCACGCCCAGCCAGCGCAGCACCGAGGCCTTGCGTCCGTGCTGCATGGCGATCATCGCCATGCCGTAGGTGATCGACGACAGCAGCAGCACGGCGGTGGCCACGGCGATCAGACGCAGGTCGAACAGGTCCGCGCCGGAAGGACCGGCTGCGTAGCTGCGGCCGAGCACGGCGTGCGTGGCGAACAGCACCGCGAAGATGAGCAGGTCGCTCATCAGGTACAGCCAGAAGCCGAGCATGGTGCCCTGCTGCGGATGGTGGCTGCCGTCATCCCAGAAGACGGGGGCGCGGTCCTTCGCGTTCATGGTGGTGGAAGACATGTCGGTCTCTCCTGCCTCAGGCCGCGGCCAGTGCGCGGGTGCGCGCCTCTTCGGTGCGCGCGACCTCGTCGGCCGGGATGTGGTAGTCGCGGTCGTAGTTGAAGGTGTGCCAGACGGCGTAGCCGACCAGGCCGGCGAACGTGGCGATGGCCGGCAGCCACATGTGCCACACCATCGTGAAGCCCCAGGCCGTGGCCAGCATCGACAGCACGAAGCCGGCCGAGGTGTCCTTGGGCATGTGGATTGGCTGGAAGCCCGTGGTCGGCCGCTGTGCGCCGCGGCGCTTCATGTCGGACCAGGCGTCGTTGTCGTGCACCACCGGGGTGAAGGCGAAGTTGTAGGCGGGCGGCGGCGAGCTGGTGGCCCACTCCAGGGTGCGGGCGTCCCAGATGTCGCCGGTGGCGTCGCGCAGCTGCGCGCGGCGGCGCCAGCTCACCACGATCTGCATCACGAAGCAGGCGATGCCGATGGCGATGAGGAAGGCACCGAAAGCGGCGATCTGGAACCAGATCTGCAGCGAGGGATCGTCGAACTGGCTCACCCGGCGCGTCACGCCCATCAGGCCCAGCACGTACAGCGGCGCGAACGCGATCCAGAAGCCCACCAGCCAGAACCAGAAGGAAACCTTGCCCCAGAAGGCATCCAGGCGGAAGCCGAAGGCCTTGGGGAACCAGTACTGGATGCCGGCGAAGATGCCGAACAGCACGCCGCCGATGATCACGTTGTGGAAGTGGGCCACCAGGAACAGGCTGTTGTGCAGCACGAAGTCCGCCGCCGGCACGGCCAGCAGCACGCCGGTCATGCCGCCGATCACGAAGGTCACCATGAAGCCGACGGTCCACAGCATCGGCACGTCGAAGTCGATGCGGCCGCGGTACATGGTGAACAGCCAGTTGAACACCTTCGCCCCGGTCGGGATGGAGATGATCATCGTCGTGATGCCGAAGAAGGCGTTGACGCTGGCGCCCGAACCCATGGTGAAGAAGTGGTGCAGCCACACCAGGTAGGACAGCAGCGTGATGGCCGCCGTCGCATAGACCATGGAGGCATAGCCGAACAGGCGCTTGCGCGAGAAGGTGGCGACGATCTCCGAGAAGATGCCGAAGCACGGCAGGATCAGGATGTACACCTCCGGATGGCCCCAGATCCAGATGAGGTTGACGTACATCATGGCGTTGCCGCCCAGTTCGGTCGTGAAGAAGTTGGTGCCTGCGTAGCGGTCCAGCGTGAGCAGCGCGAGCGTCGCGGCCAGGACCGGGAACGACACCACGATCAGCACGTTGGTGCACAGCGCCGTCCAGGTGAACACCGGCATCTTCATCAGCGTCATGCCCGGCGCGCGCATCTTGACGATGGTCGCGATCAGGTTGACGCCCGACAGGGTCGTTCCCACCCCGGCCACCTGCAAAGCCCAGAGGTAGTAGTCCATCCCCACCGTTGGACTCTGCAGGATCCCCGACAGCGGCGGATACGCCAGCCAGCCCGTGGCCGCGAACTCGCCGAGGAACAGCGAGACCATCAGCAGGATGGCGCCGCCGGCGGTCATCCAGAAGCTGAAGTTATTCAGGAAGGGGAAGGCGACGTCGCGCGCACCGATCTGCAGTGGCACCACGTAGTTCATGAAGCCCGTGACCAGCGGCATGGCCACGAAGAAGATCATGATCACGCCGTGCGCGGTGAAGATCTGGTCGTAGTGGTGCGGCGGCAGGAAGCCGGCCTCGCCGCCGAAGGCGATGGCCTGCTGCATCCGCATCATCACCGCGTCGGCGAAGCCGCGCAGCAGCATCACCAGGCCCAGCACCATGTACATGATGCCGACCTTCTTGTGGTCGACCGAGCAGATCCAGTCCCGCCACAGCGGGCCCCACAGGCGGTAGCGCGTCAGGCCGCCGAGGATGGCGACGCCGCCCAGTGCCACGCCCACGAAGGTCGCGAGGATGATCGGGTCGTGGAAGGGAATCGCCGCCCAGCTCAGGCGGCCGAAGATCAGGTTGCTCAGGTCGGACATCGTTCTGGTGCCGGCGCACGCGGCGCCGGCGATGGGATCAGGAGGTCAGAGGGCGGCGGACAGCGCCGGGTCCGCGCCATCGGCGGCGGTGCAGAACCCGCCGGTGGCCACCCAGCGCAGGCGCCCGTTGGGACCGGGCTGCAGCGCGACGTCCGCCAGGGCGCCCTTGCCGAGGCCGCCCTTGGCGTCGATGTGCATCATGTCGTGCATGCACATCTTCCCGGGCTCCACGCACATGTTCACGATGGCGTCGAACAGGTCCGGCGCCACGCTGGCGTAGCGGCGCACCGGCTCGCGTTCGCTCGGCTTCTCCAGCTGCAGGTAGGCCGCGCGGCTCAGGGTCGCGCCGGAGCGGCGGTTCGTCTCCACCCAGGCGTCGAAGTCGGCCTGCGTCTGTCCCAGGAAGCGGAAGCGCATGTGCGAGAAGCCGGCGCCGCTGTAGTTGGAGGAGAAGCCGGCGTAGTCGCCCGGCTGGTTGATCACGGCATGCAGCTTGGTCTCCATGCCCGGCATGGCGTAGATCTGGCCGGCCAGCGCGGGAATGTAGAACGAGTTCATCACCGTCGAAGCCGTGAGGTGGAAACGGATCGGCCGGTCCAGCGGCGCGGCGAGCTCGTTGACGGTCGCGATGCCCTGCTCGGGATAGATGAACAGCCACTTCCAGTCCAGCGCCACCACGTTCACCTGCAGCGGCTCCACGCCGGCGGGCACGGGGCGGTCCGCCGCGATGCGGTCCAGGGGCCGGTAGGGATCGAGCTTGTGGGTGCTGATCCAGGTGATCGCGCCCAGGGCGATGATGATCAGCAATGGCACGCCCCAGATCACCAGTTCCAGCCGGGTGGAATGGTCCCAGTCGGGCGTGTACGGCGCCTGGGTGTTCGCCTTGCGGTAGCGCCAGGCGAAGAACAGCGTGAGGACGATCACCGGCACGATGATCAGGAGCATGAGCGCGGTGGCGACCACGATCAGCTGCGCCTGCTGCTGCGCGATGTCGCCATGCGGCTTCATGACGACCATCTCGCAGCCGGCCAGCAAGCCGGCCATCGATACGGCGGCCAGGGTTCGCGCGAAGGGGAAGCGGGAAGTGGAGATCGGCATTGGATGACACGGCGCAAGGGAAAACGCCGATTGCGCTCAGCCGCCGAATCTATCCTGATTGACGCAGGTCAAACATTGGACATTTTGTCCCAGTCCCCCGCAGTTCCATGTCTTACTCGCACGCCGCTTCCCTCCCCGCCTCCCCCCTGTCCCCTTCGGCCGGCACGCACGGCGCGCACCCGGCGAATTCCGCCGCCGCGGCGCGCCTCGCGCCCGGTGACATCGCCGTCGGCGTGGTGATCGGCCGCGCCTCCGAGTACTTCGACTTCTTCGTCTACGGCATCGCCTCGGTGCTGGTCTTCCCGGCGGTGTTCTTCCCCTTCCTCGACCCGCTGCAAGGCACGCTGTGGGCCTTCGCGCTGCTGGCGCTGGCCTTCGTGGTGCGCCCGCTCGGCACGCTGGCCGGCATGCAACTGCAGCGGCGCTTCGGCCGCGCCGCCAAGCTGGCAGCGGCGCTGTTCCTCCTGGGCACGTCCACCGTGGGCATCGCGCTGCTGCCCGGGTACGCCAGCGCCGGACCCGCCGCCATCGCCCTGCTGGCGCTGTTCCGCGTCGGCCAGGGCCTGGCGCTGGGCGGCTCGTGGGACGGCCTGCCCTCGCTGCTGGCGCTGAACGCGCCGCCGCACCGCCGCGGCTCCTATGCGATGCTGGCGCAACTGGGCGCGCCCTTCGGCTTCCTCGTGGCCTGCGCGCTGTTCGCCTTCCTCTGGTCGCAGCTGTCCAGCGCCGACTTCCTGGACTGGGGCTGGCGCTACCCCTTCTTCGCCGCCTTCGCGATCAACGTGGTGGCGCTGTTCGCGCGACTGCGACTGGTGGTGACCCACGAGTACGAGCGCGAACTCGACGGGCGCGAACTCCAGCCCTGCCCCACCCGCGCGCTGTTCGCGCGAGCAGGCCACAACGTCGTCCTGGGCGCCTTCGCGGCGCTGGCGCCCTATGCGCTGTTCCACCTGGTGACCGTCTTCCCGCTGTCCTGGGTGGCCCTCTACGCGCCGCGCGACATCGGGGCCGTCCTGGTCATCCAGCTGGCGGGCGCGGTACTGGCGGCGCTGGCGATGCCCGTGTCCGGCTGGATCGCCGACCGCGCCGGGCGGCGCCGCACCCTGGGCGCCCTGGCGGTCGCGATCGCGCTCTTCGCCCTTGCCACGCCCTGGCTGCTGGGCGGCGGCACCATCGGCCAGGATGCCTTCATCCTGGCGGGCTTCGCGCTCCTGGGCCTGTCGTACGCGCAGTCTTCCGGCACGGTCACGTCGAACTTCCCGCCGGCCTTGCGCTACACCGGCGCCGCGCTCACCGCCGACCTGGGCTGGCTGCTGGGCGCGGCGTTCGCACCGCTGGTGGTGCTGGCCCTGGCGACCCGCTTCGGTTCCGCCGCCGTGAGCCTGTACCTGCTGTCCGGGGCGCTGTGCACCCTGGTGGCCCTGCGCACCAACCGGCGGCTGGCAGCGCGCGCCTGAGCGCAGCCGCGCGGATCCGGCTGCGCGACCTCGAGGCGGCGAATCCCGCCGGGCAGGTTGGTCATCGCGAAACGCGATGGCGGCCGGCTACATCTATGGGAAAATTTGAGGAAAGTCATCGCGCCATGCGATGGTTCATCCTCCCATGCAGGCCACCGAACGCTCTTTCGCCCGCCGGATCGACCTCACCTCGCTGCAGCTCTTCGTTGCCGTGTGCGAGCTGGGCTCCATCGGCCGCGCCGCCGAGCGTGAATTCATCGCCGCCTCGGCCGTCAGCAAGCGGCTGTCGGACCTGGAGGCGACCCTGCAGACGCCGCTGCTGTACCGCCACACGCGCGGCGTCGACCTGACCCCGGCCGGCGAGAGCCTGCTGCACCATGCGCGCTCGGTGCTGTTCTCGCTGGAGAAGATGCAGGCCGAGCTGTCGGAATACGCCGAAGGCGTGCGTGGCCACGTGCGGGTGCATGCCAACATTTCCGCCATCGTGCAGTTCCTGCCGGAGGACCTGGGCGCCTTCAGCCGCGCGCATCCCCAGGTGAAGATCGACCTCGAGGAGCACCTCAGCTCCGAGGTGATCCGTGCGGTGCAGGAAGGCGCCGCCGACGTCGGCATCTGCAACGTCGGCATGGCCGCAGGCCTGGCGCTGCAGACCGTGCCCTACCGGCAGGACGAGCTGGTGCTGATCGTGCCGCGCGGCCACGCGCTGGCGCGCCGCGAGACCGTGGCCTTCGAGGAGACGCTGGAACTCGACCACGTGGGCCTGCACTCCAACAGCTCCATCTACCTGGCGATGCGCGAAGCCGCCACCGCGGCGGGCCGCACCATCCGCCTGCGCATCCACGTCACCGGCCTCGACGCCATGTGCCGCATGATCCACAACGGCCTGGGCGTGGGCGTGATGCCGCGCCGCGCCTTCACGCTGATGCACGGCGTGGGCGACCTGGAATGCGTGCGGCTGGCCGACGCCTGGGCCACCCGCGACATCAGCCTGGTGGCGCGCGACTTTTCCACCCTGCCGCTGACGGCGCGCCTGCTGGTCGAACACCTGCGGGAACGGGCCGGGGCGGCCGCTGCATAGAATCGACAAACCCGAAGGACGAGCTCATGGGACGCACCCTCTACGACAAGATCTGGGACGAACACGTCGTCCACACCGAGGAAGACGGCACCGCCATCCTCTACATCGACCGGCACCTGGTGCACGAGGTGACCAGCCCGCAGGCCTATGAAGGCCTGCGCACGGCCGGCCGCAAGGTATGGCGCATCAGCTCGGTGGTGGCCACCGCCGACCACAACACGCCCACCACCGGCTGGGAGCTGGGCTACGACGGCATCACCGACCCGATCTCCAAGGAGCAGGTGACGACCCTCGACAAGAACATGGCGCAGTTCGGCGCCGCCGCCTACTTCCCCTACCTGTCCAAGCGCCAGGGCATCGTCCACGTGATGGGGCCCGAGCAGGGCGCCACGCTGCCGGGCATGACCGTCGTCTGCGGCGACTCGCACACCTCCACGCACGGCGCCTTCGGTGCGCTGGCGCACGGCATCGGCACCTCGGAGGTCGAGCACGTGCTCGCGACGCAGACGCTGCTGGCCAAGAAGGCCAAGAACATGCTGGTGCAGGTGGACGGCAAGCTGGCTCCCGGCGTCACCGCCAAGGACATCGTGCTGGCCATCATCGGCCGCATCGGCACCGCCGGCGGCACCGGCTACACCATCGAGTTCGCCGGCTCCGCCATCCGTGGCCTGACCATGGAAGGCCGCATGACCGTGTGCAACATGGCCATCGAGGCCGGCGCCCGTGCCGGCATGGTGGCCGTGGACGACAAGACCATCGAGTACGTCAAGGGCCGCCCGCTCGCGCCGACCGGCGTCGAGTGGGAGCAGGCCGTGGCCTACTGGCGCACGCTGCACTCCGATCCCGACGCCAAGTTCGACACCGTGGTGACGCTCGACGCCGCCCAGATCGTGCCGCAGGTCACCTGGGGCACCTCGCCCGAGATGGTGACCTCCATCGACGGCCGCGTGCCGGACCCGGAAAAGGAAAAGGACGCCAACAAGCGCGGCGCGATGGAACGCGCGCTCGGCTACATGGGCCTGCAGCCCGGCAAGCCGATGAGCGACATCCACGTCGACAAGGTCTTCATCGGCTCGTGCACCAACAGCCGCATCGAGGACATGCGCGAGGCCGCGGCCGTCGTCAAGCGCCTGGGCCGCAAGGTCGCGCCCAACGTCAAGGCGGCGCTGGTGGTCCCGGGCTCGGGCGTGGTCAAGGAGCAGGCCGAGCGCGAAGGCCTCGACCAGATCTTCCGCGCCGCCGGCTTCGAATGGCGCGAGCCGGGCTGCTCGATGTGCCTGGCGATGAACGCCGACCGCCTGGATCCGGGCGAGCGCTGCGCGTCCACGAGCAACCGCAACTTCGAAGGCCGCCAGGGCAACGGCGGCCGCACGCACCTCGTGAGTCCTGCCATGGCTGCGGCGGCGGCCGTGCATGGACACTTCGTCGACGTCCGCCAATTTGCCTGAGGAGAATCCATGAAGAAGATCGCTGCCCTGCTCGCCGTTGCCTTCCTGCTGGCCGGCTGCAACACCGTCCGCGGCTTCGGCCAGGATGTCCAGAAGGCCGGCGAGAAGCTCGAGGGTTCGGCGAACAAGAAAAAGTGAGGATCCGGGGGCGGTCCGTCGCGCCGCGCTGCCCGCCCCCCTAAACACCAGTCATGGAAAAATTCACCGTCCACAAGGGCCTCGTCTGCCCCATCGACCGCGAGAACGTCGACACCGACGCGATCATCCCCAAGCAGTTCCTGAAGTCGATCCGCAAGACCGGCTTCGGTCCCAACCTGTTCGACGAGTGGCGCTATCTCGACCACGGCGAACCCGGCCAGGACCCGACCACGCGCAAGCCGAATCCGGACTTCGTGCTGAACCAGCCGCGCTACCGCAATGCCTCGGTGCTGCTGGCGCGCCGCAACTTCGGCTGCGGCTCCTCGCGCGAGCACGCGCCCTGGGCCATCCAGCAGTACGGCTTCCGCGCGCTGATCGCGCCGAGCTTCGCCGACATCTTCTTCAACAACTGCTTCAAGAACGGCCTGCTGCCCATCGTGCTGCCGGAGACGACGGTGGCCAAGCTGTTCGACGAAGTGGCGGCCTTCCCCGGCTACGAGCTGACGGTGGACCTGGAGCGCCAGGTGGTCGTCAAGCCGCAGGGTGAGGAGATTCCCTTTGACGTGCAGCCCTTCCGCAAGTACTGCCTGCTGAACGGCTTCGACGACATCGGCCTGACCCTGCGCCAGTCGGACAAGATCAAGGCCTTCGAGGCCGAGCGCCTCGCCACCAAGCCCTGGTTGGCGCATACGCTGTAGAAAGCAGACATCCAACAGCCGGACGCAGAGGACGCAGAGGACGCAGAGGACGCAGAGGACGCAAAGTCTACGCAGAGGAAGCAAAAGAAGACCCTCTTCGTTTTCTTTGTCACTTTTGCGTCTTCTGCGTATCTTTAGCGACCTCTGCGTCCGGCTGTCCGCTTTCCGTTCCGCATTGAATAGAGAACCCTCATGAAAATCGCAGTCCTGCCCGGTGACGGGATCGGTACCGAGATCGTGGCCGAGGCCGTCAAGGTGCTGAAGGTCCTCGACCTGCCGTTGGAGATGGAGTCCGCCGATGTCGGCGGCATTGCCTACGACCGCCACGGCCATCCACTGCCGGAAGCCACGCTCAAGCTGGCCAAGGAAGCCGATGCCGTGCTGTTCGGCGCCGTCGGCGACTGGAAGTACGACAAGCTCGAACGCCACCTGCGTCCCGAGCAAGCCATCCTGGGCCTGCGCAAGAACATGGGGCTGTTCGCCAACTTCCGCCCGGCCATCTGCTATGAGCAGCTGACCCATGCCTCCAGCCTCAAGCCCGAGCTGGTCGCCGGACTGGACATCCTGATCATCCGCGAGCTGACCGGCGACATCTACTTCGGCCAGCCGCGCGGCCGCCGCGCCTCGCCCGACGGCGCCTTCGCCGGGGCCGAGGAAGCCTTCGACACCATGCGCTACGCCCGTCCGGAGATCGAGCGCATCGCCCACGTCGCCTTCCAGGCCGCCCGCAAGCGCGGCAAGAAGGTGACCTCGGTCGACAAGGCCAACGTGCTGGAGACCTTCCAGTTCTGGAAGGACGTGGTCACCGAAGTCGGCCAGCAGTACCCCGACGTCAAGCTGGACCACATGTACGTGGACAACGCGGCCATGCAGCTGGTGAAGAGCCCGAAGTCCTTCGACGTGATGGTCACCGGCAACATGTTCGGCGACATCCTGTCGGACGAGGCGGCCATGCTGACCGGCTCCATCGGCATGCTGCCGTCGGCCAGCCTCAACGCCAGCAACCAGGGGCTGTACGAGCCTTCCCACGGCAGCGCGCCGGACATCGCCGGCAAGGGCGTGGCGAATCCTTTGGCTACAATACTGTCCGCTGCCATGATGCTCCGCTTTTCCCTCAACCAGCCCCAAGCCGCCGACTGCATCGAGTCCGCGGTGAAGGACGTGCTGTCGCAGGGCCTGCGGACGGCGGACATCTGGTCCGAGGGCACCACGAAGGTCGGCACCGTCGCCATGGGCGACGCCGTCGTGGCCGCGATTACCAAGAAGACCACCAAGAGCTAGCAAGCTCCGGTTCGTCGCGCGCCCTCTTCCCGGCTCGACGAGCCGGGGACGACGGATCACCCAACTGAAAGGCGCGACGATGAAACTCTCGAACGGACAACAACCGCTGGTCGGCCTGGTCGGCTGGCGTGGCATGGTCGGCTCGGTCCTCATGGACCGCATGCAGGCCGAAGGCGACTTCGGCCTGATCGAACCCGTCTTCTTCTCCACTTCCAACGCCGGCGGCAAGGCGCCCGCGCAGGCGAAGAACGAAACCGCGCTGCAGGACGCCTTCGACATCGAGGCGCTGCGCAGGTGCGACATCGTCATCACGGCCCAGGGCGGCGACTACACCAACGAGGTGTTCCCCAAGCTGCGCGCCGCCGGCTGGAACGGCCACTGGATCGATGCGGCCTCCTCGCTGCGCATGAAGGACGACGCGGTCATCGTGCTGGATCCGGTCAACCTCCCGGTCATCAAGAACGCGCTGGCCAAGGGCGGGCGCAACTGGATCGGGGGCAACTGCACGGTGTCGTGCATGCTGATGGGCGTGGGCGCGCTGTACAAGGCCGGCCTGGTCGAGTGGATGAGCAGCATGACCTACCAGGCCGCCTCGGGCGGCGGCGCGCAGCACATGCGCGAGCTGCTCACCCAGTTCGGCACGCTCAACGGCGAGGTGCGCGCCCTGCTCGACGACCCCAAGTCCGCCATCCTGGAGATCGACCGCAAGGTGCTGGCGCGCCAGCAGGCCATGAACTCGGAAGAGACCGCCAACTTCGGCGTGCCGCTGGGCGGCTCGCTGATCCCCTGGATCGACAAGGACCTGGGCGGCGGCGTCTCGCGCGAGGAGTGGAAGGCCGGCGCCGAGACCAACAAGATCCTGGGCCAGGGCGAGGGCTTCGGCACCGCGGCCGTGCCGGTCGACGGCTTCTGCGTGCGCGTGGGCGCCATGCGCTGCCACTCGCAGGCCCTCACCTTCAAGCTGAAGAAGGACGTGCCCCTGGCGGACATCGAGGCCATGATCGCGGCCGACAACCCCTGGGTGAAAGTGATCGCCAACACGCGCGAAGCCACGCTGCAGGGCCTGACGCCGGTGGCGGTGACCGGCACGCTGGACATCCCGGTCGGCCGCATCCGCAAGCTGGCCATGGGTCCCGAGTACGTCGGCGCCTTCACCATCGGCGACCAGCTGCTGTGGGGCGCCGCCGAGCCGCTGCGCCGCATGCTGCGGATCCTGCTGGAAGCATGAGCCTGTCTCGGTAGCCTGGCAGGGCGTGCTCGCTGCGCGAGCGCGCCGCTGCTGCACCGGCTGAAACACGGTGCGCGCGCGCCGCGCCCCCACCGTAAAAGGCACTTCCCGCGCTTGTAGCGCCTCGTTACCGCTCGTTGTCGCATGGCAACATGCAGCGTGCAGGCACCGCGTGTCACAGGGCTCCACGGAACGTTAAGAGGTGTCTCAGCTTGTCAGTCTAAGACATTGCTGCTATGGTCCTTTTTCGTTTTAAGCCTTGTAGGCGATGGGCCGCATGAAGAGAAAAAGACTGCCTCCGAATCGAGCAGTGGGGATGCCAGAAACGAGCACGCGACCAGCCGCCCGGCTGTCCGCGCTGGCGCTGGCGGCGGCCGTCACGCTGGGGTTGGCGAGCCCCGAAGCACAGGCACTGGCGCTCGGCCGTGTGACCGTGCAGTCCGCGCTGGGCGAGCCCCTGCGCGCCGACATCGACATTCCCGAGGCCACGGCGGAGGAACTCGCCTCGCTGCGGGCCACCGTCGCCTCGCCCGAACTGTTCCGCGCCAACGGCATGGAATTCAGCCCGGCGCTGCAGAACGTCACCATCACGCTGCAACGCCGCCCCAACGGCACGCACTTCCTGCGCTTGGCCAGCGACCGCCCGGTCAACGATCCCTTCCTCGACGTGGTGATGGAGGCCAGCTGGTCATCCGGCCGCGTCCAGCGCGATTTCACGCTGCTGCTGGATCCGCCCAGCCTGCGCGCCGCGGCGCCGCCGCCGATCGCCGCCCAGACCAGCCCGGCCCCGGGCGGCACGGCCACACCG
>JAEZKX010000379.1 GCA_023436025.1 Pseudomonadota bacterium
CGCCGCACCCATCCGGCGACGGCGCGGCGGAACTCCGGCGACTGCAGCAGCATGACGGCGAAGACGACGGCGGCCTTCACCACCAGGTTGACTTCGGGCGGCACGCCGAGTGAGTAGATCGCGTAGGTCAGGCACTGGATGATGAGCGCGCCGATGACGCTGCCGGCCAGCGTGAAGCGGCCGCCGGTCAGGGCGGTGCCGCCCAGCGTCACCGCCAGGATGGCGTCGAGTTCGAGCAACTGGCCTGCGTTGTTGCCGTCAGCGCTCTTGACGGTGGAACTCACGATCAGCCCGGCCACGCCCGCGCAGGCGCCGGAGAAGGCATAGACCCAGAACGTGATGCTGCGCGCCGGCAGCCCGGCCAGGCGCGCAGCCGACGGATTGATGCCGACCGACTGGATGAACAGGCCCAGCGCGGTGCGCCGCGTCAGCAGCAGCATCAGGCCGAACACGCCCATGGCGATCCAGAAGGCGAACGGCAGGCCGAGCAGGTAGCCGTTGCCGATGAAGAAGTAGGGTGCGTAGTAGATGGTGATGATCTGGCCGCCGGTCAGCAGTTGCGCCACGCCGCGGCCGGCCACCATCAGGATCAGGGTCGCGATGATGGGCTGCATCCCGACCACCGCCACCAGCATGCCGTTCCAGGCGCCGCACAGCAGGGCGACAGCGATCGCCGCGGCGATCGCGGCCCACATGGGATAGCGGCTCACGTGCGTGGCGACGCCGTCGACCACCACCAGCGAGCCGCCGATCATCCACGCCGCCACCGCCGCCGCGATGGCCACCACCGCGCCCACCGAGATGTCGATGCCGCGCGTGGCGATCACCAGCGTCATGCCGAGCGAAACCAGGACCAGGGGCGCCGCCCCCTTGAGGATGTCGACCAGGCTGCCGTACAGGTGGCCTTCGCGCCACTGCAGGGTGAGGAAGCTGGCGTTGAAGACGGCGTTGACCGCCAGCAGCAGGACCAGCGTGACCAGCGGCCAGAACAGGCGGTGTTGCCAGACGCCTTTCATGGCTGCTCCGCGATCAGGTGGTAGATGTCCTGCTCGGTCGCGCCGGCTGGCAGCTCGCCGGCCTTGCGCCGGTCGCGCAGCACGGCGATGCGGTGCGACACCCGCACCACCTCGTCGAGCTCCGACGAGATGAACAGCACCGCCATGCCCTCCTGGGCCAGCCGCAGGATCTCGTCCATGATCTCCTGCTTGCCGCCCACGTCGACGCCGCGCGTGGGTTCGTCCAGGATCAGCAGGCGCGGCTGGGTGGCCAGCCAGCGGGCCAGCAGCACCTTCTGCTGGTTGCCGCCCGAGAGCTGGGCCAGCGGCGTGTCGATGCCGTCGGTCTTGATGCCCAGCGCCTGCACGAAGCGCCGCGCGATGCGCGCCTGTTCCTCGCCCGAGACGTTGCGCCAGACGCCTTGCCGGGCCTGCAGTGCCAGCGCGATGTTCTCGCGCACCGACAGGTCGGCCACGATGCCGTCGGTCTTGCGGTCTTCCGGCAGCATGCCCATGCCGAGGGCGATCGCATCGGCAGGCGCGTCGATCCGCACCGCTTGGCCGCGGACGCGGTGTTCCCCGGCATCCGCAACGTCGAGCCCGAAGATGAGGCGGGCCAGCTCGGTGCGGCCGGAGCCGAGCAGGCCGGCCAGCCCCAGCACCTCGCCGGCGCGCAGGGCGAGGTCGGTGGGGTGCAGCTGCCCCTTGCGTGCCAGGCCCCGGACGGCGTATTCGGCGTCGCCAGCCGCGCTGGCCGGGGGCGGAGCGACGCTCGCGCGGCGCGCAGCCAGTGCACGTCCCACCATGGCGGCGACCAGGGCGGGCGCGGGCAGTTGCGCCGCGCGCCACTCGCCCACCAGTTCGCCGTTGCGCAACACGGTGATGCGGTCGGCGATCGCATAGACCTGGTCGAGGAAGTGGGTGACGAACAGGATCGCCATGCCTTCCTGGCGCAGCTGGCGCAGGACGCCGAACAGACGCTGCACCTCGTCCTCGTCCAGGCTGGAGGTCGGCTCGTCGAGCACCAGCACGCGCGCAGACACGCCGAGCGCCCGCGCGATCGCCACCATCTGCTGCACCGCCACCGGGTAGGCGGACAGCAGCCGCGTCACGTCGATGGCGAGGTTCAGGCGCGCCAGCAGCGCGCGGGCCTGCGCGTTCATGGCTGCCCAGTCGATGCGCAGGCGCTTTCGCGGGTAGCGGCCGGCGAAGATGTTCTCCGCCACCGACAGGTTGGGGCAGAGGTTGACCTCCTGGTAGACGGTGCTGATGCCCAGGCGCTGCGCCTCCAGCGGCGAGCGCGGCTGGATCTCCCGGCCCGCCAGCCTGACCGTGCCCTGGTCGGGCGCGTACACGCCGGTCAGGATCTTGATCAGGGTCGACTTGCCGGCGCCGTTCTGCCCCATGAGCGCATGCACTTCGCCCGGGAACAGGCGCAGCCCGGCGCCGCGCAGGGCACGCACGCCGGTGAAGGCCTTGTGGATGTCGGCCAGCTGCAGGACAGGGACGTCGGCCATCACTTGTTCTTGTTGTAGACGTCGATGTAGACGGCCGCGAGCAGCACCAGGCCCTTGATCACCTGCTGGTAGTCGATGCCCACGCCCAGGATCGACATGCCGTTGTTCATGACGCCCATGATGAAGGCGCCGACCACGGCGCCGGTCACGCGGCCGATCCCGCCGGTGGCGGAGGCGCCGCCGATGAAGCAGGCCGCGATCACGTCGAGCTCGAAGCCCAGGCCGGCCTTGGGCGTGGCGGTGTTCAGGCGGGCCGCGAACACCAGCCCGGCCAGCGCCGCCAGCAGCCCCATGTTGGCGAAGGCCAGGAAGGTCAGGCGTTCGGTCCGCACGCCCGACAGGCGCGCGGCCTTCTCGTTGCCGCCCAGGGCATAGATGCGGCGGCCGATGGTGGTCCGCCGGGTGATGAAGTCGTAGGCCGCGATCAGCACCGCCATCACGATCAGCACGTTCGGCAGCCCTTTGTAGGAGGCGAGCAGGTAGCTGAACAGCATGATGGCGGCGACGAACAGCAGCGTCTTGGCGTAGAAGAAGACCGCCGGCTCGGTTTCCATGCCGTGCCGCTGTCGCTGCGCGCGTCCACGCAGCGCGGCCGCGCCCAGGGCCGCGGCCGCGGCGATGCCGATCACCAGGGAGGTCACGCGCAGCCCGTCGCCGGCCGCGAGCTCGGGCAGGAAGCCGGAACTCAGGGCCTGGAAGGTGTCGGGGAAGGGACCGATCGACTGGCCCTGCAGCAGCGCCAGGCACAGGCCCTTGAACACCAGCATGCCGCCGAGCGTGACGATGAACGAGGGGATGCGCGGATAGGCGACCAGCCAGCCCTGTGCCGCGCCGATCACCGCGCCCGCGGCCAGGCAGGCGATGGATGCGGGCAGCCAGTGCCAGCCGTACCTGACCATCAGCACCGCGGCCAGCGCGCCGATGAAGCCGCAGACCGAGCCGACCGACAGGTCGATGTGGCCCGACACGATCACCAGCAGCATGCCCAGCGCCATGATCACGATGTAGCTGTTCTGCAGGACCAGGTTGGTCAGGTTCAGGGGCTGGAACAGGGTGCCGTCGGTCAGCACCTCGAACAGCACCATGATGGCCACCAGGGACAGCAGCATGCCGTAGTCGCGCAGGTGGTGGCGCAGGAAGCCGCGCCAGGCCTTGGGCGGTGGCGGCGGCGGCGGCGCGACGGCGACCGCGGTCGGCTCAGGCATGGGCGGGCTCCCGCGGCGCGCCGCTGGCGACGATGGCGCGCAGGATGGCCTCCTGGGACGCTTCGGCGCGCGGCAGCTGGGCCACCAGCCGGCCCTCGTTCATCACGTAGATGCGGTCGCACATGCCGAGCAGCTCCGGCATCTCGGAAGAGATCATCAGGATTCCCTTGCCCTCGCGGGCCAGTTCGTTCATCACGGTGTAGATCTCGTACTTGGCGCCCACGTCGATGCCGCGCGTGGGCTCGTCCAGGATCAGCAGGCGCGGCTGCGCGAACAGGCACTTGGCCAGCACCACCTTCTGCTGGTTGCCCCCGGAGAGGTTCACGCAGGCCTGGTGCACGCCGGCCGAGCGGATGCGCAGGCGCCGGCGGTAGTCGCTGGCCACGACGTGTTCCTCGCGGTCGGACAGCACGCCGGCATGCGACACGGCGCGCAGGTTGGCCAGCGTGGTGTTGAACTGGATGTCCTGGTCCAGCACCAGCCCCAGGCCCTTGCGGTCCTCGGTGGCATAGCCGATGCCCGCCGCCAGGGCCTGGTCGACGTCGCGCGCCTCGATGCGGCGTCCTTCCATCCAGAGTTCGCCGCCCGCGTAGCGGCCCCAGCTGCGGCCGAACACGCTCATGGCGAACTCGGTGCGTCCGGCGCCCATCAGGCCGGCGATGCCGACGATCTCGCCACGGCGGACGTCGAGGCTCACGCCGCGGATGAACTCGCGCTCGGGGTGCAGCGGATGGCGCACGCGCCAGTCACGCACCTCGAACAGCACCTCGCCGATGGCGGGCGTGCGCGGCGGGTAGCGGTCGGCCAGTTCGCGCCCCACCATCGCCCGGATCACGGCGTCCTCGGACAGCGGCTCGGTGGCGCAATCGAAGGACCGCACGCTGGTGCCGTCGCGCAGCACGGTCACGCGGTCGGCCACCTGGCGCACTTCGTTGAGCTTGTGCGAGATCAGGATGGAGGTGACCCCATGGGCCTTGAGTTCCAGCAGCAGCTTCAGCAGGGCATCACTGTCCGCCTCGTTGAGGCTGGCGGTCGGTTCGTCCAGGATCAGCAGCTGCACGTCCCTGGCCAGCGCCTTGGCGATCTCGACCAGCTGCTGCTTGCCCACGCCCAGCTCCGAGACCAGCGCCGTGGGCGGCTCGCGCAGGCCCACCTTGCGCAGCAGTTCGCGGGTGCGCGCGTGCGCCTCGAACCAGTCGATCACGCCGTGGCGAGCCGTTTCGTGCCCGAGGAACACGTTCTCGGTGATCGACAGCTGCGGCACCAGGGCCAGCTCCTGGTGGATGATGATGATGCCGGCGGCTTCGCTGTCGGCGATGCCGGTGAAGCGGCGCGGCTCGCCGGCCAGGAGGATCTCGCCCGCGTAGCTGCCGTGGGGGTAGACGCCGGAGAGCACCTTCATGAGGGTGGACTTGCCGGCGCCGTTCTCCCCCACCACCGCGTGGATCTCGCCGGCGCGCACCCCCAGGTCGACGCGGTCGAGCGCGACCACCCCGGGGAAGGTCTTGCGGATGCCCCGCATTTCGAGCAGCATGTCAGCGCAGCTGCGCTTCCTTGTAGTAGCCGCTGTCGACCAGCACCTTCTTCCAGTTCCCGCTGTCGACGGCCACCGGCTTGAGCAGGTAGGCCGGCACGACCTTCACGCCGTTGTTGTAGGTCTTGGTGTCGTTCACCTCCGGCTGCTTGCCGGACACCACCGCATCGACCAGGTTGGCCGTCACCCGGGCCAGTTCGCGCGTGTCCTTGAACACCGTCGAACTCTGCTCGCCGCGCAGCATCGACTTGATCGACGGGATCTCGGCGTCCTGGCCGCTGACGATGGGGCAGGGTTGCTGCTGGGTGCAGTAGCCCACGCCCTTGAGCGAGGAGAGGATGCCGATGGACAGGCCGTCGTAGGGCGACAGCACCGCATGGACCTTCTCCTTGCCGTAGAACGCCGACAGCAGGTTGTCCATGCGCGACTGCGCCACCGCGCCGTCCCAGCGCAGCGTTCCGACCTTCTCCATGCCCATCTGGCGGCTGCGCACCACCAGCTTGCCGTTGTCGATGTAGGGCTTGAGCACGGACATCGCGCCGTCGTAGAAGAAGAAGGCGTTGTTATCGTCGGGCGAGCCGCCGAACAGCTCGATGTTGAACGGGCCCTTGCCCTGCTTCAGCCCCAGCTTGTCCACGATCGAGTTCGCCTGCAGCACGCCGACCTGGAAGTTGTCGAAGGTGGTGTAGTAGTCGACGTTGCGCGAGCCGCGGATCAGGCGGTCGTACGCCACCACCTTGATGCCGCGGTCGGCCGCCTTCTGCAGCGCGCCCGACAGCGTGGTGCCGTCGATGGCGGCGATCACCAGCACCTTGGCGCCCTTGGTGATCATGTTCTCCACCTGCGCCAGCTGGTTGGGGATGTCGTCTTCGGCGTACTGCAGGTCGGTGCGGTAGCCCTTCTCGCGCAGGTAGCGCACCATGTTCTCGCCGTCGGAAATCCAGCGCGACGACGACTTGGTCGGCATCGCGATCCCGATGGTGCCCTTGTCCTGCGCCGCGGCCGGAAGGCCGAGCAGCAGGGCCCCGGCGGCCAGCGCGGCGGCCGCGAATCGAATCAGCTTCATGGCTTGTCTCCCTGGATGGATCAGTACTTGCGCTTGGGGAATTCCTGGGCGGCGGTCTCCATCGGGAAGATGCCTTCCTCGGTGACGATGCGCTTGGGCACCGGCTTGCCGGCCACCACGTCCTTGACGGCCTGCATCAGTTGCGGGCCGAGCAGCGGGCTGCATTCGACGCTGACGTTGAGCTTGCCCTTCATCATGGCCTCGAAGGCGCCTTTGACCGCGTCGATCGAGATGATCACGATGTCCTGCGCCGGCTTCATGCCGGACTCCTCGATCGCCTGGATGGCGCCGATGGCCATGTCGTCGTTGTGCGCGTACAGCACGTTGATCCGCTTGGCGTCGGCCTTGAGGAAGGCTTCCATCACCTCCTTGCCCTTGGCGCGCGTGAAGTCGCCGGTCTGGCTGCGCACGATCTTGAACTTGGGGTCGGCCTTGATGATCTCCTCGAAGCCCTTCTTGCGGTCGATGGCCGGCGCCGAGCCGACCGTGCCCTGCAGCTCGACGATGTTCACCGGCCCTTTCTCGGCCTTCATCTTCTCCACCAGCCAGCGGCCGGCCTTGCGGCCTTCCTCGGTGAAGTCCGATCCCATGAAGGTGACCCACAGCGACTGGTCCTTCACGTTCACCGCGCGGTCGGTCAGGATGACCGGGATCTTGGCGGCCTTCGCTTCGCGCAACACCGTTTCGAAGCCGGTCTCGACCACTGGCGAGAAGGCGATCACGTCCACCTTCTGCGCGATGAACGAGCGGATCGCCTTGATCTGGTTCTCCTGCTTCTGCTGCGCGTCGGCGAACTTCAGCTCGATGCCGTGTTCCTTGGCCGCGGACTTGATCGACTCGGTGTTGGCGGTGCGCCATTCGCTTTCGGCGCCGATCTGCGAGAAGCCCAGCACGATCTTCTTCTGGGCGAAGGCGCGCGGCCAGGCGACCGCCAGCGGAAGGCCGGCGCCGGCGGCAAGGACGGTTCTGCGGTCGAGGGTCATGGTCGTCTCCGGTGGTTGTCGAAGGGGCGGCCGTGTCACGCGCACGTGTACGCGGTTTTCACGACGGTGTAGAACTCCGCGGCGTAGCGGCCCTGCTCGCGCGGGCCGTAGCTCGATGCCTTGCGTCCGCCGAAGGGCACGTGGAAGTCCACGCCGGCGGTGGGCAGGTTGACCATCACCATGCCGGCTTGCGCATGGCGCTTGAAGTGGGTGGCGCGCTTGAGGGAGGTGGTGCAGATGCCGGCGCACAGGCCGTAGGGCGTGTCGTTGGCCAGCGCCAGCGCGTGCTCGTAGTCGTTGGCCATGAGCACGGTCGCGATCGGCCCGAAGATCTCCTCGCGGGCGGTGCGGTGCGAAGGCGCGCCGAGCAGCAGCGCCGGCGCCAGGTAGTGGCCGGCGGTGTCGCAGGCGACCAGCCGGCCGCCGGCGACGAGTTCGGCGCCTTCGTCGCGGCCGATCTCCAGGTAGGCCTGGTCCTGTTCCAGCTGCGGCTTGCTGGCCACCGGCCCGATCACGGTGTCGCGTGCCAGCGCCGGGCCGACCTTGAGCTGCTTCATGCGCTCGCGCATGCGCTCGACGAAGGCGTCGTGCACGGCACGTTCCACCACGATGCGGCTGGACGCCGTGCAGCGCTGGCCGGTGGAGAAGAAGGCGCCCTGCACCGCGCATTCGACGGCGCGGTCGAGGTCGGCATCGGCCAGCACCACCAGCGGGTTCTTGCCGCCCATTTCCAGCTGCACCCTGGCGCCGCGCTCCATCGCCTGCTGGCGCACCTGCGCGCCGATGGCCTGCGAGCCGGTGAAGCTGATGGCGTCCACCAGCGGATGTTCGATCAGCGCCTGTCCCACCTGACGGCCGCTGCCATTGAGAAGATTGAAGACGCCGGCCGGCAGCCCCGCGCGGCTCAGGATCTCGGCCAGCGCCCAGGCGCAGGCCGGCACCAGTTCGGCCGGCTTGAAGACCACGGCATTGCCGTAGGCCAGCGCGGGCGCAATCTTCCAGGCCGGGATCGCCAGCGGGAAGTTCCACGGGGCGATGATGGCCACGACGCCGACGGGTTCGCGCGTGACCTCGACGTCGACGTCCGGCCGCACCGAAGCGAGCTTCTCGCCCGGGATGCGCAGGGCCTCGCCGGCGAAGAACTTGAAGATCTGGCCGGCGCGCGCCGCCTCGGCGGTGGCCTCGGCCAGCGGCTTGCCTTCCTCGCGCGCCAGCAGCGCGCCGAGTTCTTCCTTGCGTGCCAGGATCTCGCTGCCCACGAAGTCCAGCGCGTCGGCGCGGCGCTGCGGCGTGGACAGGGCCCAGGACGGCGCGGCATCGGCGGCCGCCAGCACCGCCTGCTGCGCCTGCCGGGCGTCGGCCCGCGCGTACTCGGCCACCGGCGATGCGAGGTCCGAGGGGTTCTCGCTGGTGCCGGTGGTAGCGCCGGTTTCCCAGCGTCCGTTGATGTAGTTGCGGAGGATCTCCTGCATCGGCTTGGCTTCTTGAAAAGTGGAGCGGATGGTAGGAAGGCGTGGCGGCCGCGGCCAATCATGTTTCGGCGCTGTCCCATACGGGAATTTGCATCCATGGAAACCCGTAGGGGGCTTGCCGCACCCGTGCGCCGAAGACACGCCGGGATACAAACGGATGGCCTGCGGCCCAGGCGCGCGATACAGTTTGCGGCGATGATCAACTACAGCCACTGGTTCATCCGCGCCCGCCTGAAGACGCGCCAGCTGCTGTTGCTGGTCTCGCTGGCCGAGGAGGGCAACATCCATCGCGCCGCCGAAGTGCTGAGCATGACGCAGCCGGCGGCCTCCAAGTTGCTGAAGGACCTGGAGGACGTGCTGGGCGTGCCGCTGTTCGAGCGCCTTCCGCGCGGCATGCGGCCCACGGTGTACGGCGAGGCGATGATCCGCCACGCACGCGTGGCCCTGTCCAGCCTGAACCAGGCGCACGACGAGGTGCAGGCGCTCAAGATCGGCCAGTTCGGCCAGGTGACCGTCGGCGCCATCACCACGCCGGGCATCATGCTGCTGCCGCTGGCGATCTCGCGCGTCAAGCAGACCCACCCGACGCTGCGCATCTCGCTGCAGGTCGAGGGCAGCGACGTGCTGATGGAGCGCATGGAGCAGGGTCGGGTCGACCTGCTGGTGTCGCGCCTGTTCACCGAGCACGACAAGACCGGCGTGCGCTTCGAGGCGCTGGCCGAGGAGCCGGTGGTCGCCGTGGTGCGCCCCGGCCACCCGCTGCTGGCGCTGCCGCAGCCGACGCTGCGTGACCTGAGCGGCTGCGGCTGGATCGTGCCGCCCGAAGGCAGCGTGATGCGCCACCGCTTCGACCTGATGTTCAGCGAAAGCGGCCTGCAGGGCCCCACCAACCTGATCGAGACCAGTTCGCTGCTGTTCGTCACCAAGATGATCGGCGAGGGCGACCTGGTGGGGTTGCTGGCCGGCGACGTGGGCCGCTACTACGAGCGGCACAACGTGGTGCGCGTGCTGCCGGCCGAACTGCCTTGCCGCATGGACGCCTTCGGCCTGATCACCCGCACCGACCGTCCGCTGTCGCCGGCGGCCCACGTGATGCTCGATGCGATCAAGGCGGCTTCTGCGGAGTTGTACGGGGTCCACCTCGAGGCGGGCGGGTAGGCGCGCAGGGCCGGGATGCCCATTCCGGTATCGCAGCGGCCGAAGAACTCATTGGTACGGCGGCGCGCGCGGCCCTAGTCTGCGGGCTTCCATGCGCAGCCAACGGAGGCAAGCCAAGCAATGACCGACCGCAAACCCCTGCGTTCGGCCCAGTGGTTCGGAACCGCCGACAAGAACGGTTTCATGTACCGCAGCTGGATGAAGAACCAGGGCATCCCGGACCACGTGTTCCAGGGCAAGCCCATCGTCGGGATCTGCAACACCTGGTCCGAGCTCACGCCTTGCAACGCGCACTTCCGCAAGCTCGCGGAACACGTGCGCCGCGGCGTGCTCGAAGCCGGTGGCTTCCCGGTGGAGTTCCCCGTCTTCTCCAACGGCGAATCGAACCTGCGGCCCACCGCCATGCTCACGCGCAACCTCGCGTCCATGGACGTCGAGGAGGCGATCCGCGGCAACCCGATCGACGCGGTGGTGCTGCTGGTCGGTTGCGACAAGACCACCCCGGCGCTGATGATGGGCGCGGCCAGCTGCGACCTGCCTTCCATCGTCGTCAGCGGCGGCCCCATGCTCAACGGCAAGCTGCAGGGCCGCGACATCGGTTCGGGAACGGCCGTGTGGCAGCTGCACGAATCGCTCAAGGCCGGCGAGATCGACCTGCACCAGTTCCTGGCCGCCGAAGCCGGCATGTCGCGCTCGGCGGGGACCTGCAACACCATGGGCACGGCCTCCACCATGGCGTGCATGGCCGAGGCGCTGGGCGCCGCCTTGCCGCACAACGCGGCGATCCCGGCCGTCGATGCCAGGCGCTACGTGCTGGCGCACATGTCCGGCATCCGCATCGTGGAGATGGTGCATGAGGACCTGCACCTGTCGCGCATCCTCACGCGCGAAGCATTCGAGAACGCCATCCGGGTGAATGCCGCCATCGGCGGCTCGACCAACGCCGTGATCCACCTCAAGGCCATCGCCGGGCGCATGGGCGTGCCGCTGGAGCTGGAGGACTGGACGCGCCTCGGGCGCGGCGTGCCCACGCTGGTCGATCTCATGCCCTCGGGCCGCTTCCTGATGGAGGAGTTCTACTATGCCGGCGGCCTGCCCGCGGTGCTGCGGCGCCTGGGCGAGCACGGCCTGTTGCCGCACCCGGATGCGCTCACCGTCAACGGCCGCAGCCTGTGGGACAACGTGCGCGAGGCGCCCAGCTACAACGACGAGGTGATCCGTCCGCTGGCGCGGCCCCTCATTGCCGACGGCGGCATCCGCGTGCTGCGCGGCAACCTGGCGCCGCGCGGCGCCGTCCTCAAGCCTTCGGCCGCCTCGCCCCACCTGCTCAAGCACCGCGGCCGGGCCGTGGTGTTCGAGGATTTCGAGGACTACAAGGCGCGCATCGCCGACGATGCGCTGGAGGTCGACGAGCACTCCATCCTGGTGCTCAAGAACTGCGGTCCGCGCGGCTACCCCGGCATGGCCGAGGTCGGCAACATGGGCCTGCCGCCCAAGCTGCTGCGGCGCGGAGTGAAGGACATGGTGCGCATCAGCGACGCGCGCATGAGTGGAACGGCCTACGGCACCGTGGTGCTGCACGTCGCGCCCGAGGCCGCCGCCGGCGGGCCGCTGGCCGCGGTGCGCGAGGGTGACTGGATCGCCCTCGACTGCGAAGCCGGCAGCCTGCAGCTGGAGGTCGACGCCCAGGAGCTGGCCGAGCGGCTGGCGGCGCGCGCGCGCAACCAGGCGCCACAGGCCCCGGGCGGCTACCAGCGCCTGTACGTCGAGCGCGTGCTGCAGGCCGACGAGGGCTGCGATTTCGATTTCCTCGTTGGTTGCCGCGGTGCCGCGGTGCCGCGCCATTCGCACTAGCCGCCATGGTCGCCACTGCCACCCAGCCTTCCCCGTCCTCCTTCGCCATCTATCCCAGCCTGCGCGAGCGCGTCGTGCTCGTCACCGGGGGCGCGACCGGCATCGGTGCCTGCCTGGTCGAGCGCTTCGCCGCGCAGGGCGCGCGCGTGGCCTTCATCGACATCGACCGGGCGTCCGGCGCGGCCCTGGCCGATCGGCTGGCCGACGGCCCGCACGCGCCCCTGTTCCTGGAAACCGACATCACCGACATCGGCGCGCTCGAGCGTTCCATCGCGCAGGTGCGCGAACGCCTGGGCCCGGTGCGCGTGTTGCTGAACAACGCCGCCAACGACCAGCGCCACCGGATCGCCGACACCACGTCCGCGACCTGGGATGCCAGCGTCGCCGTCAACCTCAAGCACCAGTTCTTCGCCGCCCGCGCCGTGTGCGAAGGGATGCGCGAGGCCGGCGGCGGCAGCATCGTCAACTTCGGCTCCATGAGCTGGATGGCCAAGCAGGCCGGCCTGCCCGTGTACGCCACCTGCAAGTCGGCGGTGCAGGGCCTCACGCGCAGCCTGGCGCGCGAGCTGGGGCCCGCCAACATCCGCGTGAACACGCTCGTACCGGGCTGGGTGATGACGGAGCGGCAACTGCGGCTGTGGGTCGACGACGCGGGCCGCGCCGAGATCGCCCGCAACCAGTGCATCCAGCGGCCGCTGGAGCCGGACGACATCGCGGCGATGGCCCTGTTCCTGGCGGCGGACGACAGCGCCATGTGCACCGCGCAGGACTTCATCGTCGATGGAGGCTGGGTTTGAACGCGACGCTCGTGGTCGATGCGCAGGCCGCGCTGGGCGAGTGCCCGCTGTGGTGCGAGCGCAGCGGCAGCATCTGGTGGACCGATATCCAGGGCGCCAGCCTCACCCGCTGGCGGCTGGCCGACGGGAGGCTGCAGACCTGGCCCATGCCCGACCGGGTCGGCAGCTTCGCCTTGTGCGAGGGCGACGACCGGCTGCTGCTGGGCATCGGCCTGGGCATCGCGCTGTTCGATCCGTCCAGCGGCGAGGTGTCGCAACCGTTGCCGCTGGACGTCGAGCCGGTCGCCGGCCTGCGCATCAACGACGGCCGCTGCGACCGCGAAGGCCGCTTCGTGTTCGGCATGTACAACAGCGCCGAGCTTCCGGTCGGCCGCTTCTACCGCGTGCACCCCGACCTGCGCATCGAATGCCTGCCGCTGCCGCCGGCGGGCGTGGCCAACAGCATCGCCTTCAGCCCCGACGGCCGCACCATGTACTTCGCGGATTCCCCCACGCGCACCATCTTCCGCGCCGACTACCGCGCGCAAGGCAGCGTCGGCACGCCGCGGGTCTTCGCCACCGTGCCGGCCGGCGAAGGCTATCCGGACGGATCGGCCGTCGACGCGCACGGCGGCTTGTGGAACGCGCGCTGGGAGGGAGCCTGCGTGGTGCGCTACGACGCGCAGGGCGAGGAAAGCGCGCGCATCCCGCTGCCCGTCACCCGCGTCACCTGCCCCGTGTTCGGCGGACCGCAGCGTGAAACCCTGTACATCACCTCGGCGCGGGAGGGCCTGGCCAGCGAGGCCTCGGCACTGCAGCCGGCCGCCGGCGGCGTCTTCCAGGCCAGGACCGGCTGGCGCGGCCTGCCGGAAACCCGCTTCGTTCTGGCGCGGTGAGCGCATCTCCAGGAGCAGCCCCATGTCCCGTCCCCAGCCCCGCTACCAGGGCGTCTTCCCGGTCGTGCCCACTGCCTTCGACGAGGACGGCGCGCTGGACCTCGACAGCCAGAAGCGCTGCCTGGACTTCATGATCGATGCCGGCGCCGAGGGCCTGTGCATCCTCGCGAATTTCTCGGAGCAGTTCAGCCTGTCCGACGAAGAGCGGATGGTGCTGACCGACACCATGCTGGACCACGTCGCGGGCCGCGTGCCGGTGATCGTGACCACCACGCATTTCGGCACGCGCGTGTGCTTGCAGCGCTGCCGCCATGCCGAGCAGGCCGGCGCGGCCATGGTGATGGTCATGCCGCCCTACCACGGGGCCACGCTGCGCGTGACGGAACGCCAGATCCACGCCTTCTATGCCGCGCTCTCGGATGCCATCGCCATTCCGATCATGGTGCAGGACGCGCCGATCAGCGGCACGCCGCTGTCCGCCGCCTTCCTCGCCCGCATGGCGCGCGAGTTGCCGCGGGTGCGCTACTTCAAGATCGAGACGGCCGGCGCCGCCGGCAAGCTGCGCGAGTTGATCGCGCTGGGCGGCGAGGCCATCGAAGGTCCGTGGGATGGCGAGGAGGGCATCACGCTGCTGGCCGACCTGGAAGCCGGCGCCACCGGCGCCATGACGGGCGGCGCTTATCCGGACGGCATCCGGCAGATCCTGGACCCGTGGCGCGCCGGCCAGCATGAGGAGGCGGCGCTGGCCTACCAGCGCTGGCTGCCCCTGATCAACCACGAGAACCGCCAGGGCGGCATCCTGACGGCCAAGGCCCTGATGAAGGAAGGCGGCGTGATCGCCTGCGAAGCGCCGCGCCACCCGTTCCCCGAGATGCACCCCGCCACGCGCGAGAGCCTGCTGCGGGCGGCCCGGCGGCTGGACCCGCTGGTGCTGCGCTGGGGCCGCTGAGCACGGTGAGCCAGGTGAGCCAGGTGAGGCAGGTGAGGCAGGTGAGCCAGGTGAGCCAGTGCGGGGGCCGGGCCTGCGGCCTGCCAGCCCGCAAGCGTCAGCCGGTCGGCGGCACCGGTTGACGCTTCTCCCGGTCCACGTTCACCAGCGCGTCGGTCATGAAGGTGCCCGAGCACAGCCGCGCGGCATCGGAGAACCAGAGGCAGTAGGCCAGGTCCTGGGAAATCATGGACACCAGCATGACCGGGCCGCCAGTCTGGTGGCGGACCAGGTCGCCCTTGCGCACGGCAGCCGGCGGCGCCCGCCGGCTGGCTTCGCGCCGCGGGCGGACGGGAGTCTCCGGCTGGGGGGCCTGCACCATGCCGGCAGTGTAGGTGGGCGTCAGCTGCGCGCCGGCCAAAGCTGGACAGCCGGTCTGCGGATGAAGGAGGGGTCGTCGCTGGCGCGCGACGCTGCGGCCGTGGTGGAGAACAGCATGTCGCAGCCGAACATCTCGTCGTCGCCACCAAGCAGGTGCTCGCGGTAGCCCAGGGCGCGCAGGTGCTCCGAGAAGAACTTCACCTGCCGGTAGCCGGCCAGTTCGCCGACCGCGAACAGCATGCCGTCGCTCGCCAGGCCGACCTTGACCGCGAGCTGTTGCGTGTTGGGGAGGTGCTTCGCCATGGCGAAGGCCTTGGAGATGCCGTCGAAGCCCTCTGGGGGGTCGTGCAGCAGATACATGGGAGGCGACCTTAAGCGCAGCCTCCCCACGACGGCTGTAGGACGCCGCCGCTTTACCTTACACCCGCTGGCTTTGCTCCGTGCAAAGCAGTCCTTTGGTTTCGATGAAGCGCACCACCTCCTCGAGGCCGTCGCGCGTCTTGAGGTTGGTCATCACGAAGGGCTTGTCGCGGCGCATCCGCCTGGTGTCGGCCTCCATCACGCCCAGGTCGGCGCCCACGTGCGGGGCGAGGTCGGTCTTGTTGATGACGAACAGGTCGCTCTTGGTGATGCCCGGGCCGCCCTTGCGCGGGATCTTCTCGCCGGCGGCGACGTCGATGACGTAGATGGTGAGGTCGCTCAGCTCGGGGCTGAAGGTGGCGGCCAGGTTGTCGCCGCCGGACTCCACGAACACGATGTCGGCATCGGGGAATTCGTCCAGCATGCGGTCGATGGCCTCGAGGTTGATCGAGGCGTCCTCGCGGATGGCCGTGTGCGGGCAGCCGCCGGTCTCCACGCCCATGATGCGTTCGGCCGGCAGCGCGCCGCTGACGGTCAGCAGGCGCTGGTCTTCCTTGGTGTAGATGTCGTTGGTGATGGCGACCAGGTCCCAGCGCTCCCGCATCACCTTGCACAGCATCTCGAGCAGGGTGGTCTTGCCGGAGCCGACCGGGCCGCCGATGCCCACGCGCAGGGGCGGCAGCTTCTTGGTGCGGCGGGGAATGTGGTGCAGCAGGTTGCTCATGATCGGAACAGGCGGGAGTACTGGGTTTCATGCTGCGCCGAGAGGATGGCGAGCATGGGGCTGAAGGCCTGGCGGTCGTCGTCGCCGAGCGCCAGGGCATGGTCGACGGCGGCCGGGATGGCGCCGGCCAGCCGCGCCAGGATGCGCTGGCCCGACGCCTGGCCGAGCGGCACGGCCTTGATGGCCGACTGCATCATGTTCTCGGCCCAGCCGAAGGCGAAGGCCAGCGCGATCTGGCGCGGCGCGGCGCCGGTGGCGCGGGCGGCCAGGCCGAAGGCGACGGGATAGGTGAGGGCCGTGGAGGGCAGGGTGCTGTCCGCGGTCGCGGGCTCTCCCCAGCCGGTGGCCGGCAAGGGCTTCGCGCCCGCGGGTGCAGCGCGCACGGAGGCCAGCAGGGAGCGCTGCCACTCGCCGAGCGAGCGGCCCATCTGTTCGGCCTGCTGGCGCAGCTCGCTGGTCTCGCGCGTCTGCCGCACCCAGTCGTCCAGGGCGTGCAGGCGTGCCTCGTCGGCGGTGACGGCGGCGGCCACCACGGCGAGGTCGCCGCGTGCCAGGGCGAGTTGCAGCTGGTCCACCAGCCAGTCGCCGGCGGTGGCCTCGTCGTGCACCAGCCCGGCGTCCACGGCGGCCTCCAGGCCCTCGGAATAGGAGAAGCCGCCCACCGGCAGCGCCGGCGAGGCCAGCCACACCAGCCGCAGCAGCGCCGTGTCAGTGATGGTCGTGGCCGTGTCCATGGTCGTCGTGGCCGTGGTCGTGGTCGTGTCCATGGCCGTGATCGTGGCCATGCCCGTGCGAGTGCCCGTGCGGGTGCCCGTGCGAGTGGCCGTGCGAGTGGCCGTGCCCCTGCCCGGTCGCATAGGCGCCGCCTTCCGGCTCGAAGCCTGCGCTGGCTTCGCGCACCTCCAGGTGCATGGCATGCAGCATGTCGGCCAGCACGTGGTCGGGCTCGATCTTCAGGTGGTCCGGCTTCAGCTCGATCTGCACATGGCGGTTGCCCAGGTGGTAGGCGGCGCGGACCAGGTCGAAGGGCGAGCCGTGGTCGGCGCAGGGCGTGATCACCAGCACCGGCTGGGGCGCCGCGATCACGCGCACCATGGAGCCGTCCTCGGCGACCAGCACGTCGCCGCCGCGTACCACGGTGCCGCGCGCGAGGAACACCCCGAGCCGGCGGCCCTGGGAATCGGTGGCATCGAAGCGGCTTTTCTGGCGCACGTCCCAGTCGAGTTCGACGGTGGCGGCGCGCTTGAGCAGCACGGGCGCGAGGCCGCGGCCGCCGGGGATCAGCTTGTTGACGGTGAGCATGGGAACGGGAAGTGTCGGCGGCCGGGCCGCCCTGCGGCCCGGTCTCGCGATGCTAGAACAGGAAATACCGCTGCGCCATGGGCAGCACGCTGGCCGGTTCGCAGGTCAGCAGCTGGCCGTCGGCGCGCACCGCGTAGGTCTGGGCGTCGATCTCCATCTTCGGCACGTAGCCGTTGTGCACCAGGTGCTGCTTGCGCACGCGGCGGATGTCCTTCACCGCGCTCACGGTCTTGGCCAGGCCGTACTTCTCCTTCACGCCGGCGGCCATCGCCGCTTGCGACAGGAAGGTGATGGAGCCGCGCGCCAGCGCCCCGCCGAAGCTGCCGAACATGGGCCGGTAGTGCACCGGCTGCGGCGTGGGGATGGAGGCGTTGGGGTCGCCCATGGCGGCCATCGCGATGAAGCCGCCCTTGAGGATCAGCGCCGGCTTGACGCCGAAGAAGGCCGGCTTCCACACCACCAGGTCGGCCCACTTGCCCGGCTCGATGCTGCCCACCTCGTGCGCGATGCCGTGCGCGATGGCGGGGTTGATCGTGAGCTTGGCCACGTAGCGCTTGGCGCGGAAGTTGTCGTTGCGCTCGCCGTCCTCGGGCAGCCTGCCGCGCTGCAGCTTCATCTTGTGCGCGGTCTGCCAGCAGCGCAGGATCACCTCGCCCACGCGGCCCATGGCCTGCGAGTCGCTAGAGAACATGCTGATGGCGCCCAGGTCGTGCAGGATGTCCTCGGCCGCGATGGTCTCCTTGCGGATGCGGCTTTCGGCGAAGGCCAGGTCCTCGGGGATGGCCGGGTCGAGGTGGTGGCACACCATCAGCATGTCGACGTGCTCGTCGAGCGTGTTGACGGTGTAGGGCATGGTCGGGTTGGTCGACGAGGGCAGGAAGTTGGCCTCGCCCACCACGCGCAGGATGTCGGGCGCATGGCCGCCGCCCGCGCCTTCGGTGTGGAAGGCGCACAGGCCGCGGCCCTTGGTGGCGGCGATGGTGTTCTCGAGGAAGCCCGATTCGTTGAGCGTGTCGGAGTGGATGGCGACCTGGATCTCCATCTCGTCGGCGACGTCCAGGCAGTTGGAGATGGCCGAGGGCGTGGTGCCCCAGTCCTCGTGCAGCTTCAGGCCGATGACACCGGCTTCGACCTGCTCGCGCAGCGCCTGCGGCAGGCTGGCGTTGCCCTTGCCCATGAAGCCCAGGTTCATGGGGAAGGCGTCGGCCGCCTGCAGCATCCGCTCGATGTTCCACGGACCGGGCGTGCAGGTGGTGGCGAAGGTGCCGGTCGCCGGGCCGGTGCCGCCGCCGAACATGGTGGTCACGCCCGAGGCCAGGGCTTCCTCGATCTGCTGCGGGCAGATGAAGTGGATGTGGCTGTCGATGGCGCCGGCCGTGACGATGCTGCCTTCGCAGCTGATGATCTCGGTGCCGGGACCGATGACGATGTCGACGCCGGGCATGGTGTCGGGGTTGCCGGCCTTGCCGATGCCCACGATGCGGCCGTCCTTGAGGCCGATGTCGGCCTTGACGATGCCCCAGTGGTCGAGGATCAGCGCATTGGTCAGCACCGTGTCGACGGCGCCCTCGGCGCGGGTGCGCTGCGACCGCGCCATGCCGTCGCGGATGGTCTTGCCGCCGCCGAACTTGACTTCCTCGCCGTAGCCGCCGGCGCGCAGGGTGTAGTCGTCCTCGACCTCGACCACCAGATCGGTGTCGGCCAGGCGGATGCGGTCACCCGTGGTCGGGCCGAACATTTCCGCGTAGGCGCGGCGGGGAATGGTCGCCATCAGAGCCGTCCTTGCACGTCGCCGCGAAAGCCATACACCACGCGCTCGCCGGCGTAGTCGACCAGTTCCACGGTGCGTTGCTGGCCCGGTTCAAAACGCACGGCCGTGCCCGAGGCGATGTTCAGCCGCATGCCGCGGGCCGCGGCGCGGTCGAACTGCAGCGCGCCATTGGTCTCGGCGAAGTGGTAGTGCGAGCCGACCTGGATCGGCCGGTCGGCGGTGTTCTGGACCGCCACGGTGAGGGTGCGGCGGCCCGGGTTGAGCGCGTGGTCGCCGTCGTCGATGATCAGTTCGCCCGGGGTCACGCGTGCTCCTCAGGCCAGGCGGACCAGCAGCGCGGCGCCCAGGACGGCGACGCCCGCGCCGGAGACGCGCGGCAGCCAGGCGTGCCGCGCAAGGACCAGCCGGCCCAGCGCGATGCCGGCCAGGTGCAGCAGCGCGGTCGCGGCGACCATGCCGAGGAGGGCCCAGGCTTGCGCATCGCCGCCCAGCTCGGCACCGTGTGCCGCGCCGTGGAAGAAGGCGAAGACGCCCGCGCCTGCCGCAGCGATGGCCGGGGGCAGGCCGCGCCGCGCCGCCAGCAGCAGGCCCACCGCCAGCAAAGAGGCGGCGATCATCGGCTC
>JAEZKX010000127.1 GCA_023436025.1 Pseudomonadota bacterium
GCACAGCCCCCGGCGCGCCGCGCGCCCCTCAGGCCGCGAAGCGGCGGCGGGTGAGCCCCAGTGCGATCCAGAAGGCGACGACCGCGTAGGCGGCGAGCACCAGCAGGTGGCGCAGCGGCTCCTCGGGCCAGCGGTCCAGGAACAAAGGCCGCACCAGTTCCACCGCCGCGGTCAGCGGCAGCCAGTCCGAGGCCAGCCGCACCGCCTGCGGCAGCTGCTCGCGCGGGAAGAACACGCCCGAGAGGAACATCATCGGCGTGAGGAACAGCGTGAAGTAGTAGGTGAAGAAGTCGTAGCCCTTGGCAAGGGCGTTGAAGATCAGGGCGATGCAGGAGAAGGTGATGCCCGCGCCCGCCAGCACCACCCAGGCCACCAGCAGCTTGGGACTGTGGCTGATGCCAAGGCCCAGCATCACCAGCAGGATGGCGGTGACGGTGAAGATCGACTTGTAGGCGGCCCACAGCATCTCGGCCAGCAGCACGTCGTCCAGGCGTACCGGCGCGTTCATGATGCCGTCCCAGGTCTTCTGCACGTGCATGCGGGAGAAGGCGGAGTACAACGCCTCGAAGGTGGCCGCGTTCATGGCGCTCATGCAGATGGAGCCGCTGGCCAGGAACACGATGTAGGGCACCTGCTGGCCATGCAGGTTGACGCTGCCCACCAGCGCGCCCATGCCATAGCCGAACGCCACCAGCCAGATCAGCGGCTCGGCGATGTTGCCCACCAGGCTGGGGATGGCGAGCTTGCGCCAGACCAGCAGGTTGCGCTGGAACACGGGCCACCAGCGCATGGACAGCGAAGGCGGATGCCAGAGGGAGAGGTTCGTCATGCGCGCAGGAGTGGTGGTGGAAGTCCGCTCAGCCGCCCTCACGGATCTGCCGGCCCGTCAGCTTGAGGAACAGGTCCTCCAGGTTGGCCGGCCGGTGCAGGGTGCGCAGCTTCGGGTGTTCGCGCCCCAGCGCCTCGAGCAGGGGCCGGGCGTCGTGGGTGTAGAAGAATACGGTCTCGCCGCTGACCTCGGTGCGCGCCGCCAGCCCGCCCAGCGGCGAGTCGGCCAGTGCCAGCGCGCCGTTGCCGAAGGCTTCCACCACGTCGGGCTCGAGGTGCGCGGCGATCAGGTCGCGCGGCCTGCCTTCGGCGATCTTGCGCCCGTGGTCGAGCACCAGCAGGCGCGAGCACAGGCGCTCGGCCTCGTCCATGAAATGGGTGGTCAGCAGGATCGCCTTGCCCTGCTGCAGCAGCACCTGCAGCCGCTCCCACATCAGGTGGCGCGCCTGCGGATCGAGGCCGGTGGTGGGCTCGTCCAGCAACAGCAGGCGCGGATCGTTCACCAGCGCGCGCGCCAGGCTCAGGCGCCGGCGCATGCCGCCGGACAGCTCGGACGGCCTGGCCCCGGCCTTGTGCGTGAGGGCGGCGAATTCCAGCAGTTGCGGCACGCGCGCGCGGATCTGCGCGTCGGGCAGGCCGAAATAGCGGCCGTAGACCAGCAGGTTCTCGGCGCAGGTGAAGTCGGGGTCGAGCGAGTCGAACTGGCTCACCACGCCCAGCTGGGCCTTGATCGCCAGGGCGTCGCGCGGCATGCGCAGTCCCAGGGCGTGGATCTCGCCGCGGTCGGGCTGGGTCAGCCCCAGGCACATGCGGATGGTGGTGGTCTTGCCGGCGCCATTGGGGCCGATCACGCCCAGGCATTCGCCGGGCGCGATGTCGAAGCTCAGCCCGTCGACGACGGTGGTGTCACCGTAGCGCTTGCTGAGGTCGTGGACATGGAAGAGCGGCTCGGTCATGCAGCCGTGCATTCTCGCCCGGCCGTAGAATTTTCGCTTTGCCCCGAAGGACACCGCTTGCTGCCCCCCTTATCGATCGCCAACCAGTACGCCATGCCCAAGAAGCTGCTGACCGTACTGGCCGGCTGGCTGGCAGGCGCCCGGCTGGGCGGGCTCACGCACGCCCTCATCCGTCGCTTCGTCGCGGCCTACCAGGTCGACATGTCCGAGGCGGCCGACCCCCGCATCGAGAGCTACGCGACCTTCAACGACTTTTTCACCCGGCCGCTGCGCGACGGTGCCCGGCCCCTCGCGGCCGCACCCTTCATCTGCCCGGTCGACGCGGCCATCAGCCAGTTCGGCCCGATCGCGCACGACCAGCTGTTCCAGGCCAAGGGCCACAGCTACTCCACCCGGGCGCTGGTGGGCGGCGACCAGGAACTGGCGCACCGATTCGACAACGGCCACTTCGCCACGCTGTACCTGGCGCCCAAGGACTACCACCGCATCCACATGCCCTGCGAGGGGCGGCTCATGCGGATGATCTACGTGCCGGGCGACCTGTTCTCGGTCAACCCGCTGACGGCGCGCCACGTGCCCGGACTGTTCGCCCGCAACGAGCGGGTGGTCTGCGAGTTCGAGTGCGCCCACGGTCCCATGGTGATGGTGCTGGTGGGCGCCACCATCGTCGGCAGCATGGCGACCGTCTGGCACGGCGTGGTCAATCCGCCGCGCACCCGCGCCCCGCGCGAATGGCGCTACGACGGCGACAACATCGTGCTGGCCAAGGGGGCCGAGATGGGCCGTTTCCTGCTCGGCTCGACCGTCATCCTGCTGTTTCCGCGCAACGTGCTGACCTTCACGCCCGACTGGGCGCCCACGCGGCCGGTGCGCCTGGGCGAGGCGATGGCGACCGTCATCGAGACGGAAGGCGCGCTGTAGTCCGCCGGCGCGCCGCTGGCTGGCGCACGCTGGAGGTCCGGCCGCCGCGCCGTGCGCCCTACTGGAAGGCCACCTCGTCGAAGCTGCGCAGCTTGCGGCTGTGCAGCCGCTGCGGCCCCTGGGCGCGCAGGATCTCGATGGCCCGCATGCCGATGCGCAGGTGCTGGTCGACCCGTTCGCGGTAGAAGTGGTTGGCCATGCCCGGCAGCTTGATCTCGCCGTGCAGCGGCTTGTCGCTGACGCACAGCAGGGTGCCGTAGGGCACGCGGAAGCGGAAGCCGTTGGCGGCGATGGTCGCGCTCTCCATGTCGAGCGCCACCGCCCGGCTCTGCGAGAAACGCCGCTGCGGCTCGTTGCCGGGCAGCAGCTCCCAGTTGCGGTTGTCGGTGCTGGCCACCGTGCCGGTGCGCATGATGCGCTTGAGGTCCTGGCCCTTGAAGCTGGTCACGTCGGCCACCGCCTGCTCCAGCGCCACCTGGATCTCGGCCAGCGCCGGGATCGGCACCCACAGGGGCAGTTCCTCGTCCAGCACGTGGTCCTCGCGCACGTAGCCGTGGGCCAGGACGTAGTCGCCCAGCTGCTGGCTGTTGCGCAGGCCGGCGCAGTGCCCGAGCATCATCCAGGCGTGCGGCCGCAGCACCGCTACGTGGTCGGTGATGTTCTTGGCGTTGGAGGGACCGACGCCGATGTTCACCATGGTGATGCCACCGTGGCCGGGGCGGATCAGGTGGTAGGCCGGCATCTGGGGCAGGCGCGGCGGCGCCGCGCCCAGGGCGTCCTGCGGTTCGCGGGCCAGCCCGGCGCGGCGCGTCACCACGTTGCCGGGCTCGACGAAGGCCACGTACTCGCTGTCGGCGCGGCCCATCTCCTCGTGTCCCAGCTTGACGAACTCGTCGATGTAGAACTGGTAGTTGGTGAACAGCACGAAGTTCTGGAACCAGTCGGGTGCGGTGCCGGTGTAGTGGCGCAGGCGGTGCAATGAGTAGTCGACCCGCGCGGCCGTGAACAGCGACAGCGGATGCGGCTGGCCGGGCGCGAAGCGCACCGTCCCGTTGGCGATGCCGTCGTCCATGGTGCCCAGGTCGGGCAGGTCGAACAGGTCGCGCATCATCATGCGGCGCGCCGGCGGCAGGTTGCCTTCGATGTGGTCGTTCTGCGCGAACGAGAAGTGCACCGGGATGGGCTCGCTGCTGGTGCCCACCTCCAGCGGAACGCCATGGTTCTGCAGCAGCAGGCGGAACTGGTCGAGGTAGTAGGGGCCGTAGAGGTCGGGGCGCGTCAGCGTGGTCTCGTAGACGCCGGCGCTCGCGACGAAGCCGTAGCTCAGGCCCATGCTCTCCAGCGTCTCCTGGCGCAGCACGCTGTCGGTCTTGATGCGGACGTAGGGATAGCAGCCACGCACGCGCTCGGTCATGGGTTCACCGGCCACGAAGCGCTGCATGGCTTCGCGCAGGTGCTGGGTCTGCCGGACGTAGATGTCGCGCACGCGCTGCAGCGCGCTTTCGGCGTCGGAATGGAAGCTGGGCGGGTTGGACGCTGGCATCGAAGGCATGCGTCGATTGTGCTACGCCCATGTGCGCCGACGTCTTCGCCGACCGCCGGTGCGCCACTGTCCTACAGCGTGTAACGCACCCGGATGACGTTACAACTTGCCGCGAACGACGACAGTCTGCGTCATACAGAACAACGTCGCTCGAAACGCAAGGAACCAAAGAACATGACGACTGCGGTGGCCGCCAACCCCTTTGCCCTGATGGTCGACCCGGCCCAGGTCCGTGCCCATATCGACCGCTCCGAAGAACTCAGCAAACTGAGCAACCGTCAATGCCACCCGCTGGACCGCGCCGTGATCCGCTGCGCCAGTGCCGAGATCGCGGCCTTCGATGCCAAGATCGACCGCACCACCATCTACCTGCCGCCGGAAGAGGAGAAGTCGGCGCCGATGACGCGCACCTACACCCGCCGCGTCAACTGACGCGGCGCGCCGGCACCGCGAGCGGCATGCCCATGGGTGGCGGCCGCACCGGCTGCAGCGGCTGCTGCTGGCGCAGCCAGACCTCCTGCTCGCGGCGCTGCTCCTCGCGCCGCCACTGGTCCGCCAGCTGGCGTTGACGCCGCTGGATGGCGTCGCGGCGGGCCTCCTCCTCGCGGCGTGCAAGTTCTTCCCGCCGCTCCATCTCCTCGCGCTGCGCCTGCAGCCGCTCCTCCTCCGCGCGCCGCGCCTGCTGCTCGCGCCGGACCTGGGCCTCGCGCGCCTGCTGCTCCTCGCGGCCGGCCTGCTCTTGCAGCCGGGCCAGTTG
>JAEZKX010000176.1 GCA_023436025.1 Pseudomonadota bacterium
GCCCTGAACGGGCACCTGATGCGGCGGCTTGCGGCGCTGCTGCCGGCTACGCAGGTCGTCGCCAGCGATGCGGCCGGCATCCCGCCCCAGCAAGTGGAGGCCGCCGCCTTCGCCTGGCTGGCGCGCAAGGCGCTGCGGGGCGAAGCGCTGGACCTCACAACGACGACGGGCGCCAGGGGCGCCCGTGTGTTGGGGGGAATCTATCCGGGGTGAGCCGCGGGTCGTGCCGCGCCCACCCTGCGTTGGCGGCGCGAACCCACCCGAGTGGCCTGGGGGATCTGCAGGGCGTTCCCGCGCAGCGGGCGCACCCTCGCCGGCTCAGACCGAGAAACTCGAGCCGCAGCCGCAGGTGGTCGTCGCGTTCGGATTCTTGATCACGAACTGGGCGCCCTGCAGGTCTTCCTTGTAGTCGATCTCGGCGCCGACCAGGTACTGGTAGCTCATCGCGTCGATCAACAGCGACACGCCGTTCTTGGTCATCACGGTGTCGTCGTCGTTGGTGATCTCGTCGAAGGTGAAGCCGTACTGGAAGCCGGAGCAGCCACCGCCCTGCACGAACACGCGCAACTTCAGGTCGGGATTGCCCTCCTCGGCGATGAGTTCAGCCACCTTGGACGCCGCGCTGTCGGTGAACAGCAGCGGGGCGGGCATCTCGGTGACGGTATTTTCGGCGACGGCGCTCATGGGTACTCCTCAGGGACGGGCCCCGCAATGGTACGACAGGCTGGCGCCGCACGCCGCCTCAGGCGTTCTTTGCCGCCAGCTTGAGTAAGGGCTTTTCCTCGGCCGACTCACCCGCCACCAAAGGGCGCAACTGCCCGGAGATGGTGGCGCCCTGGTGCATTTCCAGCGCCACGTAGGAGACGTCGCCTTCGATGCGGGCCTTGGGCTGCAGCTCCAGCAATTCGCGGGCGTGGACCGGGCCGCGCACCGTGCCGTTGATGATGACGTGGTCGGCCTGCACCGCGCCCTGCACCACCGCCGCCTCGGAGATCACCAGCATGCTGGTGCCGCCGTTCTCGACGGTCGCCTGGATGTCGCCATAGACCTCGCCGTCGACCCGCAGGCCTTCGTCGAACTTCATGTTGCCCTCGATGCGCGTGCCGGATGCGATCAGGCTCTTGATGGGGGGCTGGGCCTTCTTACCGAACATGGGAATTCTCCTCAACGTACTGACTTACAGGGAAACGTTCTGGACCGCCCGGCTCACGGTGCCTTCGAGCACCCGCGCCGAGACATTCTTCACCACGGCCTCCGCGGGGAGGTCGACCATGCCCTCCAGGCGGCGGTACTGGCGGAACTGCAGCGCCTGGGATCCGCCGGGCAGCGGCATCATCCAGGGCTTGCCATCCAGCGTGCCGGACACGCTGAGCTCAAGCCGCCCGCGGAATTCGGGAGCATTCTTCACGGGCTGGATCACCAGCACCTGCCACTTGAGCTGCGTGCCGGCAAGCACTTCGGCCTGCAGGCCACGGATGGCAACCGATTCGGCGCCGCTGGCGGGCATCAGCTTCTCGAAGAAGCCCAGGTCCTCGCGCAGCGCGCGGTTCTCGGCCTCCAGCACGCGGATCTGCGAGGCCAGCCGCTCCTGGGCGGCCCGCTCGACGGCGATGGCACTGCCGGAGGTGTTCATGATGGACTGCAGGCGGTTGCGCTCGCTGCGCAGCACGTCGAATTCCTCGCGCAGGCGGGCCAGCTCCTCCTTGGCGCCCTCGTCGACGCCGGCGATGTCCTTGCCCAGCTCGAAGGCCCACAGGGCGATGGCGCCACAGAAGCCCAGCACGATGGCCGCGGCCGCCCATTGCAGGGGCCAGGGCATGGCGCTGCGCACCTTCATCCGGGGAGCACTGATGGTCAGACGGCGCCTGAGCAGCTTGAAACGCATGAGGGTGGACTCTGCCGGAATGAAAAAGCCGCAGCAAGTACGAACTTGTGCGGCTTCGTGTCGGATAAGGCGCAGGACCGCGTCGGCCTGCGCCTTGCGAACGCGCTGGGATCAGCGCTTGGAGAACTGCTTGCGGCGGCGCGCGGAGTGCAGGCCGACCTTCTTGCGTTCCACTTCGCGGGCGTCGCGGGTGACGTAGCCGGCAGCCGACAGCTGGGGCTTGAGGGCCGCGTCGTAGTCGATCAGCGCCCGGGTGATGCCGTGGCGCACCGCGCCGGCCTGGCCGGATTCGCCGCCGCCATGGACGTTGACCTGGATGTCGAAGGCTTCGACGTTGCCGGTCAGCACCAGGGGCTGCTTGGCGATCATGATCGAGGTCTGGCGGCCGAAGAACTGTTCGATGTCCTTGCCGTTGACCGTGATCTTGCCGGAGCCCTTCTTCAGGAAGACACGGGCCACGCTGCTCTTGCGGCGGCCGGTGCCGTTGTTCCATTCACCGATCATGCTCAGATCTCCAGGGGCTTCGGTTGCTGCGCGGTATGCGGATGCTCAGCGCCGCCGTAGACCTTCAGCTTCTTGATCATGGCGTAGCCCAGCGGGCCCTTGGGCAGCATGCCCTTGACCGCCTTCTCGAGCGCGCGGCCGGGATGCTTGGCCTGCATTTCCTTGAAGGTCTGCTGGCGGATACCGCCCGGGTAGCCGGTGTGGCGGTAGTAGATCTTGTCGGTTTCCTTGGCGCCGGTCACCCGGAGCTTGGAAGCGTTGATGACGACGATGAAGTCGCCGGTGTCGACGTGAGGCGTGTAGATGGCCTTGTGCTTGCCGCGCAGTCGGAGGGCAGCTTCGCTGGCTACCCGGCCGAGCACCTTGTCGGTGGCGTCAATCACAAACCACTCGTGCTTCACGTCAGCGGGCTTGGCGCTGACAGTGGTGGACATGGAAGTCTCTCGAGGTTGGTTTGGCGGCCCCGCGGGAGCGGAAACCGCGAACTTGGGCCCTTTTCCACGGTCGGTGTCCCTCTGGTGGGGACCTCTTAGGTGGGTTGTACTGCTTCGCCGCGGGGCCGCTGAAATCGCTGCGAACCGGGCATTATACGAGAAACGCCGCTTCGGCCAAGCACGGGATGGGGTCTGCGCAGCACGGCGCCGTCGCGCGGAAGCGGCCGGGCGACGGCGGCGCGCGCGCCTGCCGAGGCAGGGCCTCGCGCGGGCGGCTACCATCCACGCATGTTCAGTTACCGCCACGGCTTCCACGCCGGCAACCACGCCGACGTCCTGAAGCACATGGTGCTCATCGCCGTCGTCAAGCACCTGACGGCCAAGCCCACCGCGATCACGGTCGTCGACACCCATGCCGGCGCCGGGCTCTATCGCCTGGATTCCGACTTCGCCGGCACCTCCGGCGAGGCCCGGGACGGCATCCAGAAGCTGCTGGCCAGCCCGCTGGCGGCCGAACCACCGCCGCTGGTGGCCGACTACCTGGCCTTGCTGGCCAGCTTCAACCCGAGCGGCAAGACCCGCATCTACCCCGGTTCGCCCTTCGTGGTGCAGGCCTTGCTGCGCCAGGAGCCGCGCGACAAGCTCTGGGCCTTCGAGCTGCACCCGACCGACAGCAAGGCGCTGGCCGGCCACGTCGACCAGCTGGAGGACAAGCGCCAGGTCAGCCTCAAGCGCGAGGACGGCTTCGAGGGCTTGCGCGCCCTGCTGCCGCCGCCTTCGCGCCGCGGGCTGGTGCTGATCGACCCCAGCTACGAGCTGAAAAACGACTACGGGCGGGTCGCGGCCTGCATCCAGGAGTCGCTCAAGAAGTTCGCCACCGGCACCTACATGGTGTGGTACCCGGTGATCCCGCGCCCCGAGGCGCACGAACTGCCGCGCCGCCTGAAGACACTGGCCAACCAGGCCGGCAAGCCCTGGCTGCACGCCACGCTCAACATCGGCCAGGCGCCGGAGCGGGCCAAGGCAGCCGGCGTGCCCGGCGAGAAGGCGCCGCGTCCGGGGCTGACGGCCAGCGGCGTGTTCCTGGTCAACCCGCCGCACACGCTGAAGGCGGCGCTGCAGCAGGCGCTGCCGCCCCTGGTGGAGGTGCTGGGCCGCGGCCGCGGCCAGGGCCACTTCATCGAAGCCGGCGGCTGAACACTAGCGACGCGCGTCCTGGCGCCGACTGCCCAGCAGCATGGTCCAGTAGGTGCCCCATTGGCTGCCCGGCTGCGCCACGCAGGCCACGGCGACATCGGTGTAGGCCTCGTCCAGCAGATTGACGCAGTGCTCCGGACTGCCGAGCCAGCGGCGCACCACGGCCGCGGGCGTGGCCTCGCCAGCGGCGATGTTCTCGGCCACCGCCTGCAGCGGGTAGTTGGCGGCCGCCACCCGCTGGCGCACGCCGACGCCTTCCGGGCTGACGTGGTCGAAGTAGTTGCGCCGCGCCATGTCGGTGGAATGGGCGGCCGCCGCCGCGTACAACGCCGGATCCCAGGCCAGGGGCAGCGCCGGCCGCATGCGGCGGTCGCCGCACTGGCCGCCGGTGGCGCGCGCCGCGTTGATCCGGCGCAGCATGTCCTCCTGCAGGCCGCGGATGTCGCAGTTCGCGCCCACCGCCTGCGCGCCCATCTGGCGCGTGTCCGGGTCCAGGCGGGTCGCCACCGCCGCCGCATCGGGCGCCTGGGCCTGGGCTGTCTGTTATACAA
>JAEZKX010000434.1 GCA_023436025.1 Pseudomonadota bacterium
CCCTGATCACATGCAATAGCGACGTCTTGCCGAGATCTGCGGCGGTGCGGATGCGCGCAGCCAGCTGTGGCGCACACACCGGGACGAGCTTCTCGCGGACGAGGCATGTCGCATGCAGGCCCGGCCAATCTCCTTTCCCCATCCGGATGGCGATGTCGATGCCGTCGCGCGCGAGGTCGGCCAGGCGGTCGCCGATCTCCAGCTCCACCTGCAGCCGCGGGTGGCGCCGCGCCAGCCCGGCCAGGCTGGGCACCAGCTGGTAGTTGGCGACCACCGTGCTGGCGGCCACGCGCACCACGCCGGCCGGCTCGCGGCTGCGCTCGGCGAAGGCGCCTTCCAGCTCGTCCAGCGTGTGCACGCTGCGCCGTGCGTACTCGAGGAAGGTCCGGCCCTCCTCGGTCAGCGACAGGCCGTGCGTGGAACGGCGCATCAGGCGTGCGCCGCACGCCTGCTCCAGGCGCGCGAGCGTGCGCGACACCTGGCTCACCGGCACGTCGCGCTCGCGCGCCACCGCCGACAGCGAGCCCAGCTCCGCCACCCGGGCGAAGACGGCGAGCTCGTCGAACTGGAGGTGGCGCATGCGGCCATCGTAGCCGCGCGGCTGCGGCCTTGCAGCGGCTGCAAGGCCGATTTGCGGCGGGCGCGGTTTCCGCCCGGAGGCAGGTTTCCTAGAGTGGGGTTTCCACTTTCCAGGAGTCGACATGCCCATCCTCGCGCTGCGCACCAGCCCGCCCGTTTCCGCCGACCGCCAGGCCGCGCTCGCCCGCGGCCTGCAGGCGCTTTCCACCCGCATCCTGGGCAAGCGGCCTGCGGTGACCGCGGTGCTGGTCGAAGGCCTGCCGCAGGGCCAGTGGTTCATCGGCGGCGAGCCACCGGCGGCGACCGCGCTGCTGGAGATCCGCATCACCGCCGGCAGCAACAGCGCCGAGGAAAAGCAGGCTTTCATCGCCGCCGCCTGGCAGGAGCTGCAGCAGCAGCTGGGGCCGCTGGCCGAGGCGAGCTACGTGGTGGTGCAGGAGGTCGACGCGCGCGACTGGGGCTATGCCGGCAGGACGCAGGCGCAGCGGCGCTCGATGGCCGCGGCCTGAGTGCGCGGGCGAAAAAAAGCGGCCCCGCGGGGCCGCCTGCGGCACGCGCGGTGCCTACTTGACTTCGATCGTGCGCGCGGTCACCACCGGCTTCTTCTTCGCGAGCGACAGCGTCAGCACGCCGTTCTCCAGCCGGGCGCTGGTGGCGTCGGCGTCGATCGCTTCGGGCAGCTCGTAGGCGGCCTGGTACTGGCGCGGCGCGCCTTCGACGGTCTTCACGCGGACCACGGCGCCATCGACGTCGATGGCCAAATGCTCGCGGGCGACGCCGGGGACGTCGAGGGTGACGGTCCAGGCCTGCTCGTCCTGCGTGACCTTCACGCCGGCCAGCGGCGCGACGAAGGAGTCGGCCAGGAAGCGCTCGAAGGCGCGGTCGAAGCCGCGGGCGGGGACGAAGGCGCGGGTGCGCAGGGCGGGTGCGTAGAACATGGCAAGGCTCCTTTGGCTCGGATTGCGGGGCCGGCGTCGCTGTGGGTGACCGCCTGCTCCCTTACACTGCGCGGCTCTCGCATCGATCGCCGCCTGCACACCATCTGCGCATCGGCCGCGACATTTCAAGGGACCTTCCCCACATGAAAATTCTTCGTCGCCGCCTCTTGAAATGGGCGGCCGCGTCGGCATGTCTGCCGGCCCCGGCGTTCGCCCAGGCCCCCGCACCCGCCATCAAGTTGGCGATGATCGAAGGCCTGTCCGGCGGCAATGCCAATGGCGGCGAGGCGGTGTTCCGCAACCTGGTGTGGGCTGTCGAGCGGGTCAACCAGCGCGGCGGCGTGAGGACGCCGCAGGGCGCGCGCGCGCTGCGGCTGGATCGCTACGACAGCAAGGGCCAGATCGAGGAGGCGCTGACCTCGCTGCGTTCCGCCATCGACGACGGCGCGCGCGTCATCCTGCAGGGCAATTCGTCGGCGGTGGCCGCGGCGCTGATCGAGGCGGTGAACCGCCACAACGAGCGCGATCCGCGCCGCCGCGTGGTCTTCCTCAACTACTCCGCCGTCGACCCCATCCTCACCAACGAGAAGTGCAGCTTCTGGCACTTCCGCTTCGACGCCCATGCCGACATGCGCATGGCGGCGCTGATGTCGGTGCTGCGCGAGGACCGCGCCGTGCACTCGGTCTACCTGGTGAACCCGGACTACAGCTTCGGCCAGGCGGTGCAGCGCGAGACGCGGCGCCAGCTGGCGGCGCAGCGGCCCGACGTGGCCATCGCCGGCGACGAGCTGCACCCGCTGCTGCGCGTCAAGGACTTCATGCCCTATGCCGCCAAGATCAAGGCCAGCGGGGCCGATGCGGTGGTCACCGGCAACTTCAGCAACGACCTGACGCTGCTGGTGCGGGCGGCGCGCGAGGTCGGCTTCGAGGGCCGCTTCTTCACCTTCTACGGCAATGCGCTGGGCGCGCCCGCGGCCATCGGCGAGGCTGGCGTCGGCAAGGTGCTGGCCGTGGCCGACTGGCTGCCCAACGTGCCCACGCGCGAGAGCGAGGCGTTCTACGAGGCCTTCCGCCGCCGCTATCCGGCGCCGGCCGACGACTATGTGCACATGCGCCTGCAGCTGATGGTGGAGGCGCTGGCGCAGGCGATCGAGGCCGCCGGCGGCGCCGAGGCCGGCGCGCTGGCCGCCGCGCTGGAGCAGGTGAGCGTCACTTTCGCCGGCCAGACCGGCCGCATGCGCGCGGCCGACCACCAGTTCCAGCAGCCGCTGGTGGTGGGCGTGATGGACCGGCAGGGCGCCCCCGGCGTGAAGTTCGACGTCGAAGGCTCCGGCTACGGTTTCCGCGTCGTGCGCCAGCTGACCGCGCCCCAGGCCGAGATGCCCCACGCCTGCAGGATGGTTCGGGGCTAGCTGTATCCAGGCGGACAGCCGGACGCAAAGGTCGCGAAAACGACGCAAAAGCCGCAAAAGGACAGCCAGGAAGAACATTCATTGGATGTTCCTTTTGCGACTTTCGCGGAGCCTTTGCGACTTTTGCGTCCGGCTGTCCGCCTGCCCGGATTCCGGGATTCCCCGACAATCCATCCATGCGCCAGACCGTCCTCGAGCTCGAAGAATCCAAGATCCGTGAAGTCGCTAATGCCGGCATGGGGCGCAGCGACGTGCTGGCGTTCTGGTTCGGGGAGAGCGACGAGGTCACACCGGAGTTCATCCGCCGCGCCGCCATCGCCTCGCTGGAGGCGGGCGAGACCTTCTATACCCACAACCTGGGGCTGCCGGAGCTGCGCGATGCCATCGCGGACTACACCTCGCGGCTGCACCGGCCGGTGGCGGCCGGGCGCATCGCCGTCACCTCGGGCGGCGTCAATGCGCTGATGCTGGCCTGCCAGGCGGTGGTGGACGCCGGCGACGAGGTGGTGGTGGTCACGCCGGTGTGGCCCAACCTGCCGGCGCAGGCACGGATCATGGGCGCGCGGCTCAAGCCGGTGGCGCTGCGGCCCGAGGGCGGGGCCTGGACGCTCGACCTGGAGGCGCTGCTGGCGGCCATCACGCCGGCGACGAAGCTGCTGATGGTCAACGCGCCCAACAATCCCACCGGCTGGACCCTGCAGCCCCAGGAGCAGCAGGCCATCCTGGAGCACTGCCGCCGCACCGGCACCTGGATCCTGGCCGACGAGGTCTACGAACGGCTCTACTACGAGGACAGCCCCAAGGCTTGCGCCCCCAGCTTCCTCGATATCGCCGAGCCGGACGACCGGCTGCTGGTGGCGCACAGCTTCTCCAAGAGCTTCCTCATGACCGGCTGGCGCCTCGGCTGGCTCGTGCTGCCGCCAGCCGTGACGCCCGCCATGGGCAAGCTGATCGAGTTCAACACCTCCTGTGCCAGCGTGTTCACGCAGCGGGCGGCGCTGGAGGCGGTGCGGCGCACCGACGAGGTCACGCCGCGCGTGGTCGCCCACCTCAGGACCTGCCGCGACACGCTGGTGCCGCTGTTGCAGGGGCTTGCGGGCGTCGAGGTGGAGGCGGCCAGGGGCGGGATGTACGCCTTCTTCAAGCTCGACGGCTTCGACGATTCGCTGGTGCTGGCCAAGCGGCTGGTGGCGGAGGCCGGCCTCGGGCTGGCGCCGGGCAACGCGTTCGCGCCCGAAGCCCAGGGCTGGCTGCGCTGGTGCTTCGCCAGCAAGGACCCGGCACGGCTGGGGCAGGGGGTGGACCGCCTGGCGACCTGGCTGGGGCGGCGCTGAAGCGGCCGGACGCCGAAGTAAGCCGTCGGCTATAATCCCCAGGCTTTGCTCCGCAGAGCGCACGGAGGGCCGCAGTTCCGGCAGCCTTTCGCAAGTCAACCCCACAAAGGAATCCCATGACCGCCATCAACAAGGCAGAGGTCGTCGCCGCTCACGCGCGTGGCGCCAACGACACCGGCAGCCCCGAAGTGCAAGTCGCGCTGCTGACCGCCCGCATCAACGAACTCACCCCGCACTTCAAGACGCACGCCAAGGATCACCACGGCCGCCGCGGTCTGCTGCGCATGGTGAACCGCCGCAAGAGCCTGCTGGCGTACCTGAAGAACAAGGACGCCGAGCGCTACACCGCGCTGATCGGCAAGCTGGGCCTGCGCAAGTAAGCAGCCCCCACCGAATGGACGCCTGAGACGGTTTCACGACTGCCTCAGGCGTTTCTTACTTCGGAGCACCCCTGCCGGAGGGATTAGGGCCTGCGGGTTGGGGCCAGGGAACGACAACCGTTCCCTGGGTCCCAGCCCCCAGACCCTAGCCCCTGCGGAGAGCTCCACCAACACAGAGAGAGAACAAGACATGAGCATCTTCAACAAGGTCACCAAGACGTTCCAGTGGGGCAAGCACAAGGTCACGCTGGAGACCGGCGAGATCGCCCGCCAGGCTTCGGGCGCCGTGCTGGTCGACATCGACGGCACCGTGGTGCTGGCCACCGTGGTCGGCTCCAAGACCGCCAAGCCGGGGCAGGACTTCTTCCCGCTGACGGTGGACTACATCGAGAAGACCTATGCCGCCGGCAAGATCCCCGGCTCGTTCTTCAAGCGCGAAGCCAAGCCCTCCGAGCTGGAGACGCTGACCTCCCGCCTGATCGACCGCCCGATCCGCCCGCTGTTCCCGGAAGGCTTCTACAACGAGGTGCACGTGGTCATCCACACCATCTCGCTGAACCCCGAGGTCGACGCCGACATCGCCGCCATGATCGGCGTGTCCGCCGCGCTGTCGATCTCCGGCATTCCGTTCAACGGCCCGATCGGCGCCGCCCGCGTGGGCTACATCGACGGCGAGTACGTGCTGAACCCCGGCCCGACCGAGCGCAAGAACTCGCAGCTCGACCTGGTGGTCGCCGGCACCGAATCCGCCGTGCTGATGGTGGAGTCCGAAGCCAACCAGCTGTCCGAGGAAGTCATGCTGGGCGCCGTGGTGTACGGCCACGAGCAGGGCAACATCGCCATCAACGCCATCCACGAACTGGTGCGCGAGGCCGGCAAGCCGGTGTGGGACTGGCAGCCGCCGGCCAAGGACGAGGACTTCATCGCCAAGGTGACCGCCGCGGCCGAGGACAAGATCCGCGCCGCCTACCAGATCCGCAGCAAGCAGGCCCGCACCCAGGCCCTGCGCGACGCCACCGCCGCCGTGCACGCCCAGCTCAAGGAGCAGGGCGTCGAGTTCGACCCGGTCAAGGTCGACAACCTGCTGTTCGACATCGAAGCGCGCACCGTGCGCGGCCAGATCCTGGCCGGCGAGCCGCGCATCGATGGCCGCGACACCCGCACCGTGCGTCCCATCGAGATCCGCACCGGCGTGCTGCCGCGCACCCACGGCTCGGCGCTGTTCACGCGCGGCGAGACCCAGGCGCTGGTGATCTCCACGCTGGGCACCGAGCAGGACGCCCAGCGCATCGACGCGCTGGCCGGCGAGTTCCAGGACCGCTTCCTGTTCCACTACAACATGCCTCCCTTCGCCACCGGCGAGGTCGGCCGCATGGGCAGTACCAAGCGCCGCGAAGTGGGCCACGGCCGCCTGGCCAAGCGCGCGCTGATCCCGCTGCTGCCGTCCAAGGAAGAGTTCCCCTACGTGATGCGCGTGGTCTCCGAGATCACCGAGTCCAACGGCTCCTCCTCGATGGCCTCGGTCTGCGGCGGCTGCCTGTCGCTGATGGACGCCGGCGTGCCGATGAAGGCCCACGTGGCCGGCATCGCCATGGGCCTGATCAAGGAAGGCAACCGCTTCGCGGTGCTGACCGACATCCTCGGCGACGAGGACCACCTGGGCGACATGGACTTCAAGGTGGCCGGCACGGTCAACGGCGTGACCGCCCTGCAGATGGACATCAAGATCCAGGGCATCACCAAGGAGATCATGCAGGTCGCCCTGGCGCAGGCCAAGGAAGCGCGCATGCACATCCTGGGCAAGATGCAGGAAGCCCTGGGCGAGGCCAAGACCGACGTGTCCGACTTCGCGCCGCGCCTGTACACGATGAAGATCAACCCCGAGAAGATCCGCGACGTGATCGGCAAGGGCGGCGCCGTCATCCGCGCGCTGACCGAGGAGACCGGCACGCAGATCGACATCGGCGAGGACGGCACCATCACCATCGCCTCCACCGACGCCGGCAAGGCCGAAGAGGCGAAGAAGCGCATCGAGCAGATCACGGCCGAAGTCGAGATCGGCAAGGTCTACGAGGGCCCGGTCACCAAGATCCTGGACTTCGGCGCGCTGGTCAACCTGCTGCCCGGCAAGGACGGCCTGCTGCACATCAGCCAGATCGCCCACGAGCGCGTGGAGAAGGTCACCGACTACCTGAGCGAAGGCCAGGTGGTCAAGGTCAAGGTGCTGGAGACCGACGAGAAGGGCCGCGTCAAGCTGTCGATGAAGGCGCTCGCCGAGCGTCCGGAAGGCATGCCCGAGCGCGAGCCGCGCGAACCGCGCGGCGACCGTCCGCCGCGCGGCGAGTACCGTGGCGACCGCGGTGATCGTGGCGACCGTGGCGACCGTGGCGACCGTGGCGACCGTGGCGACCGTCCCCCGCGCGAGCCGCGTGAAGCCCGCGAGCCGCGTGAAGCCCGCGAGCCGCGTGAACAGCGCGAGCCCCGCGAGTTCCGCGAGCCGCGCAACGAGTCGCCCGCGCCGGCCCCCGAGCAGCAGGAGCTGCAGCCGCCCAAGGGCGACGAACAGCAGTGAGGTCCCGCGTCGAGCGTGCGGCGTTGCACGTGACGTGCCGACGCCCGACGCGCGACGCCCAACGCTCAAGGCTCCTACGATGAAAGCCATCGAGATCACCCAGTACGGCGCGCCGGAAGTCCTGCGCCCGGGGGAACGGCCGGCCCCGGCGGCGGGTCCGGGCGAGGTGCTGATCCGCGTCGCGGCCAGCGGGGTCAACCGTCCCGACGTGCTGCAGCGCACCGGCAACTACCCGGTGCCGCCGGGCGCATCCGACATCCCCGGCCTCGAGGTGGCGGGCGAGATCGTGGCCGGCGACGCCGCGGCGATGGCCGCGGCCGGCCTGCGCGTCGGCGACCGCGTCTGCGCCCTGGTGGCTGGTGGCGGCTACGCCGAACTGTGCGTCGCGCCGGTGGGCCAGTGCCTGCCGGTGCCGCAGGGCCTGAGCGACATCGAGGCCGCCTCGCTGCCCGAGACCTTCTTCACGGTCTGGAGCAATGTGTTCGACCGCGGCCGCCTGCAGCCGGGCGAGTCCTTCCTGGTGCAAGGCGGAACCAGCGGCATCGGCGTCACCGCCATCCAGATGGCCAAGGCCATGGGCGCCGGCATGGTGATCGCCACCGCCGGCAGCGACGACAAGGTCCGGGCCTGCCTGGACGTCGGCGCCGACCATGCCATCAACTACAGGTCCGCCGACTTCTCGGAAGAGGCCAGGAAGCTCACCGACGGCAAGGGTGTCGACGTGCAGCTCGACATGGTCGCCGGCAGCTACGTCGACCGCGAGGTCAAGTGCGCGGCCGAGGACGGCCGCATCGTGATCATCGCGGTGCAGGGCGGCACCAAGGCCGAATTCAACGCTGGACTGGTGCTGCGGCGACGCATCACCATCAGCGGCTCCACGCTGCGCCCGCGCCCGGTGGCCTTCAAGGCCGCCATCGCGCAGGCGCTCCAGAAGAACGTCTGGCCGCTGGTCGAGGCGAAGAAGATCAAGCCCGTGATCCATGCCACGTTCGCCGCTGCGGACGCCGCGCAGGCCCACGCGCTCATGGAATCCAACCGGCACGTCGGCAAGATCGTGCTCACCTGGTGAAGATGAAGAACAAACTGATTGCCGGCAACTGGAAGATGAACGGCGGCCTGGAGGCCAACGACGCGCTGGTGCGCGCCGTGGTCGCCGGCCTGCGCGATGCCGCCTGCGAAGCCGCCGTCTGCGTTCCCGCCCCCTACTTGGCCCAGGTGCAGATGTTGCGCCAGGGCTCCAGGCTGGAGCTGGGCGCGCAGGACGTCTCGGCCCACGCGCAGGGCGCCTACACCGGCGAGGTGTCGGCCACCATGCTTCGCGAGTTCGGCGTGCGCTACGCCATCGTCGGCCACTCGGAACGCCGCCAGTACCACGGCGAGACCGACGCGCTGGTGGCCGACAAGGCCAAGGCGGCGCTCGCCCATGGCATCACGCCCATCGTCTGCGTCGGCGAGACGCTGGCCGAGCGCGACGCAGGGCAGACCGAGGACGTCGTCAAGCGCCAGCTGGCCGCGGTGATCCACGTCAATGGCCACTGCATCAGCGAGATCGTGGTGGCCTACGAGCCCGTCTGGGCCATCGGCACCGGCAAGACGGCGACGCCGGAGCAGGCGCAGCAGGTGCACGCGCTGCTGCGCAAGCAGCTGGCCGCGGCCACCGCGCAGGCCGACCGCATCCACATCCTCTATGGCGGCAGCATGAATGCCGCCAATGCCGCCAGCCTGCTGGCGCAACCCGACATCGACGGGGGCCTGATCGGCGGCGCTTCGCTGAAGGCGCCCGACTTCCTCCAGATCATCGCCGCCGCCTCGGGCACCGCGACGCGCGGCTGAGCGGCACACCAGAACACCCGGGAGTCCATTTCCATGCAAGCCATTTCGACCATCCTGCTCGCCATCCTGCTGCTGGCGGCGCTCGGCATGATCGGCCTGATCCTCGTCCAGCACGGCAAGGGCGCCGACATGGGCGCCGCCTTCGGCAGCGGCTCGTCCGGCAGCCTGTTCGGCGCATCCGGCAGCGCCAACTTCCTTTCGCGCTCCACCGCCGTCCTGGCCGTCGTGTTCTTCACCTGCACGCTGCTGCTGGCCTATTTCAGCAACGCCCGTCCGGCCGCCGACGGCGGCGGCTCCAGCGTGCTGGAGCGCGTCGGCGTGCCCGCGCCGGCTTCCTCGGTGCCTGCGCCCGCCGTTTCCGCGCCTGCGCCCGCCGGCGCCGCCCAGATTCCCGGCGGTGGCACGGCCGTTCCCGCTGCGCAAGGCCCGGCCACCACGCCGGCCACGACGCTGCCGGTGGCGCCCGCTTCGGGCGCCGCGCAGATCCCGACCAAGTAAGCGCATCAAAGCTCTGCCGCATCGCGGCAGAGGCTCCGATTCGGAGTACACTTCGTAGTTGTCCGGATGGCGCCGCGCTCCAGTAGTGCGTAGTCCTCGCAGTCGTCCGGGCAGCGTCTCGATTGCCGACGTGGTGAAATTGGTAGACACGCTATCTTGAGGGGGTAGTGGCGAAAGCTGTGCGAGTTCGAGTCTCGCCGTCGGCACCAACATAAAAACAGCCTGCCGGGCACGACATCGGCGGGCTTCAGTCTTCCAGGCGCATGCCCAGATGAACCTCGACCAGTACCTTCCTGTCCTCCTGTTCATCCTCGTCGGCATCGCCGTCGGCGTCGCTCCCCAGGTCCTGGGCTGGGTCTTCGCCAAGGGCATGGGCGTGCAGCGCCCCGACGCGGCCAAGAACTCTCCCTACGAGTGCGGCTTCGAGGCGTTCGAGGACGCGCGCATGAAGTTCGACGTGCGCTACTACCTCGTCGCCATCCTGTTCATCCTGTTCGACCTCGAGATCGCCTTCCTCTTCCCGTGGGCGGTGGCGCTCAAGGAGATCGGCCCCGTGGGCTTCTGGTCCATGATGGTCTTCCTGGGCATCCTGGTCGTCGGCTTCGCCTACGAGTGGAAGAAGGGCGCGCTCGACTGGGAGTGATCCCAGCCGGTCCCGCTTCCGCAGAAAGTCAGCTATGGCAAACCAAGGCATCCTCGACAAAGGTGTCGTCACCACGACCGTCGACACGGTCATCAACTGGGCCAAGACCGGCTCGCTGTGGCCGATGACGTTCGGCCTGGCCTGCTGCGCCGTGGAGATGATGCACGCTGGTGCGGCGCGCTACGACATCGACCGCTTCGGCATGCTGTTCCGCCCCAGCCCGCGCCAGTCCGACCTGATGATCGTGGCGGGCACGCTGTGCAACAAGATGGCGCCGGCCCTGCGCAAGGTGTACGACCAGATGGCCGAGCCGCGCTGGGTGCTCTCCATGGGCACCTGCGCCAACGGGGGCGGCTACTACCACTACAGCTACTCGGTGGTGCGCGGCTGCGACCGCATCGTTCCGGTGGACGTCTACGTGCCCGGCTGCCC
>JAEZKX010000008.1 GCA_023436025.1 Pseudomonadota bacterium
ACCGGGGGCGGCAAGGCGGTCGTCGCCTGTTGCGCTGGCGCGGCTTGCACGGCTGCCGCCGCTGGCGGATGCGAGGGTGCTGGGTTGTCCGCTTCCGGCGCCGCCATGGGCGACGGCTGCGAGGGCACGGCGGGCGCAGCTGCCATGGCGGCGCGCGGGGCCGCTTCCGGCGCCGTGCCGGCCCCTAGTCCGCCGTCATCCGGAGTTTTTTTTTCCGCCTCGCCCGCGGGCGCACCGGTCGCAGCCTCGCCCCGCGTGCCCTGCCCCGACGGCTTGAAAGCCAGCAGGCGCAGCAGCACCATGGTCAGGGCCGCGTATTCGTCCGGCGCCAGCCCCAGCTCGGCGCGGCCATGCAGGCAGATGCTGTAGAGAAGCTGCGTCTCGTCCGCCGGCATCCGCTGGGCCAGCCGGGCGATGGTGGCCGACTCCTCGTCGCCGTTGTCGGCCGCCGAGGGCACGGCCTGCAGCACCGCCATGCGCTGCAGCACCATGCTCATTTCCTCCAGCGCCGCGCCGGCCGACAGGCCGTGCAGGCGCAGCGCCTCGGAGGTCTCGACCACGCTCTTGCCGTCGCCCTGGGCCAGCGCCTCGATCAGGCGGAACACGTGGCTGCGGTCGACGCTGCCCAGCATCTGCCGGACCTTGGCCTCCTGCAGCGTGCCGCCGCCGAAGGCGATGGCCTGGTCGGTCAGCGACAGCGCGTCGCGCATCGAGCCGCGCGCGGCCCGCGACAGCAGCCGCAGCGCGCCCGGCTCGGCCGGCACGTTCTCGGAACCGAGCACCTGCGCCAGGTGTTCCTGCACCGTCTCCGGCGCCATCGGCCGCAGGTTGAACTGCAGGCAGCGCGAGAGCACCGTCACCGGCACCTTTTGCGGATCGGTCGTGGCGAGCACGAACTTGAGGTACTCGGGCGGCTCCTCCAGCGTCTTGAGCATGGCGTTGAAGGCGTGGCCCGTGAGCATGTGCACTTCGTCGATCATGAAGACCTTGAAGCGCCCCTGCACCGGCTTGTAGACCGCCTGCTCCAGCAGCGACTGCACCTCGTCGACGCCCCGGTTGGAGGCGGCGTCCAGCTCGGTGTAGTCGACGAAGCGGCCGGCGTCGATGGCAGCGCAGGCCTGGCAGACGCCGCAGGGCTGCGAGGTGATCCCGCCCTGGCCGTCGGGGCCCTGGCAATTGAGCGACTTGGCCAGGATGCGCGAGACGGTGGTCTTGCCGACGCCGCGGGTGCCGGTGAACAGGTAGGCGTGGTGCAGCCGCTGCTGCTCCAGCGCATTGGACAGCGCCTGCACGACGTGCTCCTGCCCCACCATCTGGGTGAAGGTCCGGGGCCGGTATTTCCGGGCGAGCACGAGGTACGACATGCCCGGGATTCTACGGGGGTGCCCGCACCGCCTTTTCGCACGACCGCGCCGGCACGCGTACAATGGGCGCTGACGGGCCTCCCCGCATGGTGAAGCGGCCAACCGGGTCAGGTGGGGAACCAAGCAGCCCTAACTGTGGAGCCAGTGCCGGGGGTAAGGCTCGTCAACTTCTTCTTCCAGGTTCCTTGCGTATCAATCACTCGCATGCGGGTGATCAGCGAATCCAAAGGAATCTGTAGCGCCTCCGGGTACCACGTACCAACGTGCAGCATCCCATTGGCGAGCCTGACCGGCCTTTCTCCCGAGGTTCCCGCTACTTTTTGGGTCCAACACGTCGCCGTTGGCGTCAGAGTTCCCTCGTAAGCACACTCGATGAAATCTGACAGCGATCTACACGCCGCGCGCTAAGTTGAGGTCACTCATTCGGAGATGGATCAATGTCCCAACAAGCCAGCCCGCCGGCCCAACAACAAAAACAACCCCGGCCTGAGTACCCTGAGAACAAGCCCAGCATGAACGAAGGGAGGAAATCCGGAAAGCGGCGGAGTAACGCTCGGCGCCGCAGGCGATAGTTCACGCCTCCTACCGGGGGGCAGAACCAGCAGAGTGGGGGGCCGACGGGCAGACCTGGAATGGAGGTCGAAGGCTTTGACCTGCTGGCCTACGGCTCTGCGGCATCACTCGCGACAGATGCAACAGGCGGCGAGCCACAGCGCCCACCCTATCTCTGCAACGACAACACCACCCCCACCACCACCGGCCCCATCAGCGGCAGCAGCACGTTGGAGATGGCATAGGTCACCGTGTAGCCGATCACGGGGATGTTGCTCTTCGACTGTGCGACGAGCGCGGTGATGGTGGGCGTGGAGCAGTGCTGGCCGGCGATGGCGCCCAGCAGCACGGGGGCTTCCATCTTCATCAGTTTCCAGCCGACGAACAGCGACACTGTCGCGGGCACCAGGGACACGAGCAGCCCCAAGACGGGCAGGATCAGGCCGTAGCGGTGAATGAGCTTGATGGCGTCCGGGCCGGCCGCCAGGCCCACGCAGGCGATGAAGGCGGACAGGCCGAAGTTCTTCATGAAGTCCGCGGATGCCTGGGGGATGGTGCCACGCATGGGGAAGTTCATGCGCAGCCAGCCGAACACCAGGCCCGAGATCAGCGCGCCGCCGCCCGTGCCCAGGGTGAGGTCGAGGGCGCCGCTCTTGTAGCTCAGGCTGCCCAGGAGCAGGCCGGCGACGACGCCAGCGCCCAGGAAGAGGAGGTCCGTTTCGTCGGTGACGGGCAGCGGGTAGCCCAGCTCCTTCACCGAGCGGGCGAGCGCCGCTTCGGTGCCGTACAACGTCACCACGTCGCCGTGCTGGATCCTGGTGCCGGGCAGCACCGGAATGTGATGATTGAGCCGGTGGATCTCGGAGATGAACACGCCGCGGTGCCGGTTCTTGCTCGCCTCGCGGCGCAGCTGCCTCACGCTGCGGCCGAAGGCGTCCTTGCGCGTGACCACCACCTGCACGGACGACATGGGGATGTTGGCGGTCGCGGGCAGGGGGACCTCTTCGCCCAGCACGGACTGGGCCGCGATGATGGCGTTGCGGCGCCCGACCATGAGCAGCACGTCGCCTTCCTGGATCACGGTGTCCGCATCGGCCTTGATCATCTTGTCGCCGCGCTGGATCTGCTCGATGGCGATGACGTCGCCGCGACTGCGCTCGAAGTCGCCGACCGACGATCCGGCCGTGGAGCCGGCCCGGAACGCGCGGCCGACCAGCTGCGGAAGGCCCGGCTCGTAGCCCTTGTCGTCCGCGCCCAGCCGCTGGCCCATCTTGCGGGCCTCCTCCTTCAGGTCCACCCGCAGGATCAGGGGCGCGATCTGGGTGACGAAGACGATGATGGAGACCAGCCCGAAGATGTAGGTCACGCTGTAGGCCGTGGCGAGGTTGGCCTCCAGGTTGGCGATCCGGCTCTCCGTCAGCCCGCCGCTGGTGCGGAAGGCTTCGCTGGCCGTCCCCAGCACCGCGGATTCGGTCGCCGATCCCGAGAACAGCCCCGCGGCCGTGCCGGGATCGAAATGGAAGATGAGGGTCGCCACCACCACCAGGGCAAGCGCCACCGACACCTCGATCAGGGAGAAGATGCCGTAGCGCCAACCAGAACGGATGTTGGCGAAGAACTGCGGCCCCGCGGTGTAGCCCAGGGCGAAGATGAACAGCGCGAAGGATGCGTTCTTCAGGTCGTCGCTGACGGTCACCCGCAGCTGTCCGATCAGCAAGGCCACGAACAGCGTGCCGCAGACGGAACCCAGGACGACCGGCCCGGCGCGCAGCTTGCCCAGCACGTGACCCAGGGCGATCGAGGCGAACACCGCGAAGATCGGATTGCGGAGGATTCCGAGGAGGCCGTCGCGCATGGGTATCTCCACGTTCAGGTGCACATCTGCAGGCACGCCTCGCAGGGCCGCCGGACCTGCTTCCGCAAAAACCAGTGGGGACCGGTTGTCGAGCGCGGATGCAGGCCATGTCGCCGATGGCATCGTCCCACGGCGCCATCGCTCCGGGCAAGGAAAAGCCCTGACGCAGAGCCCCCGCGACCGCCCTGCCCGGCCGCCCTGCCCGGCCGCCCTGCCCGGCCGCTATTGCACCAGGTCGTCGACCACGCGCCAGCGTCGCAACAGGGCCTTCTCGAGTTCCAGCAGCAGCATCAGGCCCAGGCCGGCGGCGCCCACGAGCAGCAGGTCCACCCATCCCATCGGCGCGCTGCCGAATGCGCTGTTCATCGCCGGCAACCAGGTGAAGAGCGCCTGCGCCACCACCAGCGCCGCCAGCGCCCACCACACGGCCGGCGTGCCCACCACGCCGCCCGCGGTAAAGCTGCGCGAGTGCAGGTAGCGCACGCTGAAGAGATAGCCGACTTCCATCGCGATCAGCGCATTGATCCCGACGGTGCGCGCCTCCTCGACGCTGCCGCCGCGACCCATCACATGGAACAGCAGTCCCATGGTCACTGCCGCGAACAGGACCGAGATCAGCACCGTGCGCCACAGCATGAAGCGGGACAGCAAGGGTGCATCGGCCCGGCGCGGAGGCCGCTCCATCACGCCCGGCTCCGACGGCTCGTAGGCGAGCGCCAGTCCCAGCGTGGCCGACGTCACCAGGTTGACCCACAGGATCTGCGCCGCGGTCATCGGCAGCGTGAGGCCGAACAGGACGGCGATCAGCACGCCCAGGACCTCGCCGCCGTTGGTGGGCAGCGTCCAGGAGATCACCTTGCGCACGTTGTCGTAGACCGTGCGTCCTTCGTTCACCGCATGGACGATGGAGGCGAAGTTGTCGTCGAGCAGCACCATCTCGGCGGCCTCCTTGGCCGCCTCGGTCCCCTTGATGCCCATCGCCACGCCAACGTCCGCCTGCTTGAGGGAAGGCGCGTCGTTCACGCCGTCGCCCGTCATGGCCACCACCCGGCCGCGCGACTGCAGCGCCTGCACGATGGTCAGCTTGTTCTGCGGACTGGCGCGGGCGAACACATCGGTGCGTTCGACGGTGTCGGCCAGCGCGTGCGGCGCGATGCGGTCCAGTTCCGCCCCGGTCAGGGTGCGCGGCGCATCCGACAGCTGCAGTTGCCGCGCGATCGCCGTGGCCGTGGCGGCATGGTCGCCGGTGATCATCTTCACCGCGATGCCGGCCGAGCGGCAGGCGGCAATGGCCTCGGCCGCTTCCGGACGCGGCGGATCGATGAAGCCCACCAGCCCCAGCCATTGCACGGCGCCGGCGAGGTCGCCCATGGCCAGCCGCTGCGTGCCGGCCGGCATGCGCAGGGTGGCGAACCCCAGCAGGCGCTCGCCTTCCGCCGCCGACGCCGCCATGGCGGCCAGCCAGGGCGCCTGCGCCTGCGGCGTCTGCAGCGTGGCGTCCATGGCCAGCACGGCCTCGGGGGCGCCCTTGATGAACACCTGCGTGCCGCCGTCCGGCGCCGCATGCAGGGTGGCCATGAAGCGGTAGGAGGCGTCGAACGGGATCTCGTCCAGGCGCCGCCACGCGCCCCGCTCATGATCCGGGTCCAGCCCGGCCCGGGCCGCCAGTGCCAGCAGCGCGCCCTCCATCGGATCGCCGACGACGACGCGCTGCCCCGCCTCCTCGCGCAGGGTCGCGTCGTTGCACAGGATGGCGCAGCGCAGCACCGGCAACGCGTCGGCCAGGGCCTGCGCATCGTCCATGCCGTCGGCGGCGACCAGGCGGCCTTCCAGGCCGGGGCCGGTGTCCTGCGCGATCAGCGTGTGGAGCCCGCCGACCACCCGCCGCGCCGTCATCTCGTTGCGCGTGAGGGTGCCGGTCTTGTCGGTGCAGATGACCGAGGTGGCCCCCAGGGTTTCCACGGCGGGCAGCCGGCGGATGGCCGCGTGGCGTGCCGCCATCCGCTGGACACCGATGGCCAGCGTGATGGTGAGGACCACGGGCAGCGCCTCGGGAACCACGCTGACGGCGATGGCGACCACGGCCATCAGCGCCTCGCCCCAGGGCCAGCCGCGCAGGCCGACGGTATAGGCCAGCAGCAGGACGGAGGCGACGCCGACCAGCATGGCGAAGCGGCGGCTGAAGCGGTCGATCTGGATCAGCAGTGGCGTCTTGAGCACCTGGATCGTCGACAGCATGGCGCCGATGCGCCCCAGCTCGGTGTTCGTCCCGGTGGCGACGACCACGCCGGTCGCCTGTCCGGCCACCACCAGGGTGCCGGAGTACGCCATGCAGTGGCGGTCGCCCAGCGCGGCGGCGGTCGGTGCCGGCGTGTCCTGCTTCTGCGCCGCCACCGACTCGCCGGTCAGCAGGGCTTCGTCGATCAGCAGGCCGCGCGCGCGCAGCAGGCGCAGGTCGGCGGGTACGCGGTCGCCCGCCTCCAGCAGCACCACGTCGCCCGGCACCAGGTCGGCCACCGGCACCACGGCGCGCTGGCCGCCGCGCAGCACGTGGGCACGCGGCGAGATCATGCTGCCGATCGACGCCAGGGCGTTCTCGGCGCGGCCCTCCTGCAGGAAGCCGACCACCGCATTGACCACCACCACGGCGATGATCACGGCGGCGTCGACGGGATGCCCCAGGAGGGCCGCCGCCACGGCGGCGAACAGCAGGGCGTAGATCAGCGTGCTGTTGAACTGCACCAGCAGGCGCATGAGCGGATGCCGCGGCTTGGCCTGCGGCAGCGCATTGGGGCCGTGGGCGGCGAGGCGCGCCTGCGCCTCCGCGTCGCTCAAGCCCTCGGGCGACGCCGCGAGCGCGGCCAGCACCTCCTCCACGGGCTGGTGGTGCCAGCTGGACGCGGCGCTGGCGCCGGCCGTCGTCGCGTTGCTACGGGATGCGCGGATGGGCGGCGAGGGAGACGTCGTCATGCCGTCATCGTGACATGGGCGGCGCCTCTTCGTGTTGAGCTGGTTCAAACGCAGGTCACATCTCCAGCCCGGCCGGCCCCGGGGC
>JAEZKX010000017.1 GCA_023436025.1 Pseudomonadota bacterium
GCGACGCGTCAGGCGAACCCGCCCCGCCGGAACCGGCCGGCTCGGTGCTCGTCACGCGCGTCCTCTCCTCGTGCCTGATCCGCAGGCGTGCTCGCTGCGGCGGCCCCGGCCCGGCCCGGGGGGGGGGCCGGGGCGGCCCCCGCCGCGACGCGGGGGCGACCAACGTCGCGCCCGCCGAAGGCGGCGACAAGCCCGCTGAAGCAACCGCAGGCGCCGATGCGCCGAAATCTACCGTTAAGCGCGTGCCCCGGAAGACGGGCGCAACCGGCGCGCCGGCCGCTGCGGCCGACGGTAAAGGAGAGTAAACATGCTGCAACCCGCTCGCCGCAAATACCGCAAAGAGCAAAAGGGCCGCAACACCGGCGTTGCCACCACTGGCAACTCCGTGGCGTTCGGCGACTTCGGCCTGAAGTGCACCGACCGCGGCCGCCTGACGGCGCGCCAGATCGAGGCCGCGCGTCGCGCGATCTCCCGTCACGTCAAGCGTGGCGGCCGCATCTGGATCCGCGTGTTCCCCGACAAGCCGATCTCCCAGAAGCCGGCCGAGGTCCGCATGGGCAACGGCAAGGGCAACCCGGAGTACTACGTGGCTGAAATCCAGCCGGGCAAGATCGTGTTCGAGATCGTCGGCGTGCCCGAGGAACTCGCGCGTGAAGCGTTCAAGCTGGCCGCGGCCAAGCTTCCGCTGCGCACCACGTTCGTGGCCCGCATGATCGGCCAGTAAGAGGAGCGAAGAGAAATGACGAAAGCCAAGGATCTCCGCGCCAAGGACGAAGCCGGCCTGACCGAAGAAGTGAAGTCCCTGCAGAAGGCCCATTTCGGCCTGCGCATGCAGAAGGCGACGCAACAGCTCAACAACACCGCCACGCTGCGCTCCACGCGCCGTGACATCGCTCGCGCCAAGACCATCCTGGCGCAAAAGCGTGCGGAATCCGCCAAGTCCTAAGGAGCGAACATGACGGAAGCAAAGACCTCCCTCAAGCGCACCCTGATCGGCAAGGTGGTGAGTGACAAGCGTGCCAAGACCGTGACCGTGCTCGTCGAGCGCCGCGTGAAGCACGAGCTGTACGGCAAGATCGTGATGAAGTCGTCCAAGTACCACGCCCACGACGAAAAGGGCGAGTACCACACCGGCGACGTCATCGAGATCACCGAGAGCCGTCCGATCTCCAAGACCAAGAACTGGGTCGCGACCCGCCTGGTCGAGAAGGCACCGACGGTCTGATCGACCAGCGCCTGCAAGGCACCCTGAAACGGCCCACAATCGTGGGCCGTTTTTCTTTTTCCCCACTTACAAGGAGCGCACCCATGATCAAGGTCGGAGACCAACTGCCGGACGTCACGCTGATGGAGTATTCGGAAGTGGAAGGCAATGGCTGCTCGATCGGGCCCAACCCCGTGAAGGTCACCGAAGCCGCCAAGGGCAAGACCATCGCCCTGTTCGCGCTGCCGGGGGCATTCACGCCCACCTGCTCGGCCAAGCATGTGCCGGGCTATGTCGAGAAGCAGGCCGAGCTCAAGGCCGCCGGCGTCGACGAGATCTGGTGCCTGAGCGTCAACGACGCCTTCGTCATGGGCGCCTGGGCGCGCGACCAGAAGACCGACGGCAAGGTGCGCATGCTGGCCGACGGCAGTGGCGACTTCGCGCGTGCCGTGGGCCTGACGCTGGACCTGACGGGCCGCGGCATGGGCGTGCGCAGCAACCGCTATTCCATGCTGGTCAAGGACGGCAAGGTGGCCAGCCTCAACGTCGAGGCGCCGGGCAAGTTCGAGGTCAGCGACGCCGCCACGATGCTGGGGCAGGTGAAGGGCTGAGTTCCGCCGGCCGCCGTGGTGCTGCGCGCGCGGCGCGGATACACGCTACGAGGCCGGTCTTCCCGGCAAGCCGAGGCGGCCGTGACAGCGCGCCTGCGGGGCGGGCGCGCCGGCCTGGCGCTTCAGCCCCGCGTCAACGACGCGGGCGCGCTGTTCCAGAGCTCGGCCTTCAGGTAGTGGGCCCCAGGCACCGGGTTGTGGTAGTACGGGGGGATTTCCTCGAAGCCGATGTCCTCGTACAGCGCCCGGGCTGCTTCCATGTCGTCCAGCGTGTCCAGCAGCACGCAGCCGTAGCCGCACTGGCGGGCCGCATCCAGCGTCGCCTCGGCCAGCCGGCGTCCCAGGCCGAAGCCGCGGAAGGCCCGGCGCACGTACAGCCGCTTCATCTCGGCGGCATTCGGATAGTCGCTGGTGTCCAGCGGGCGCAGGGCGCAGCAACCGGCCAGCTCGCCGTCGACCCGGGCCAGCAGCAGCGTGCCGCGTGGCGCGGCGTACTCGCCGGGCAGGGTGGCGAGTTCCTCGTCGAACTGCTGGAAGCAGAGGTCGACGCCGAGGCCGTCGGCGTACTCGCGGAAGATGGCGCGCACTTCGTCGAAGTCGCTTTCGCTGCTGGGCGTGGTGATTTCGATCAGCGGCAGGGAGGCAGCGTCCACGGGACCGGATGGGAGTGGGTGGACGCCGGAGTTTAGCGCTTGCTGACGAAATAGTCAGAAAGCGCTCGCCATGCCCTGTCGCACGACCCAGGTCGTGGCTGCGGCAGCCAGCACCATCACCACCAGGGCGCCGATGCGGGAGACGGCATCGTCGCGTGAAGGAGTCGCCGGCGTCCCGAGTTCCTTGTCGCCAGTCACCATGGCGCGCACCAGGTTCTGGCGCTTGCCCACCAGGTAGTACAGGACCGCCAGCACGTGGACCGCCGCCAGCGCGATCACCACCCAGGCGCCGACCTCGTGGTACTTGCGCGCGGCCTCGACCACCGCCGAGCTCACGAAGCGGTTGAGCGGCCCCTGGAAGGCAATCTCATCGTCGTTGACCAGGCCGGTGGCCACCTGCGCCAGCAGCGCCAGCAGCATCAGGAACACCGAGCCCGCGCCCAGCGGGTTGTGGCCGACGAGCTGGTCGGGGTGCGCCTGGCCGCGCAGGTAGGCGCCGACGCTGCGCGGGGCGTGCAGGAAACTGGCGAAGCGCGACCAGCGGCCGCCGACGAAGCCCCAGGCGATGCGGAACAGCAGCAGGGCGAGCATGGCGTAGCCGAAGCGCCCATGCCATTCGATGGCGGCGCCGCCGCGGAAGCCGGTGACCAGCAGGCAGGCCAGGCAGGCCACCAGCAGCCAGTGGAAGAGACGGGTTGGCAGGTCCCAGACGCGGACGCGGGCCATGGAGGTTTCCTTGTGTATCGGTTGTTGGGCGGGGGCGACACCGGTGGCGCCCGACCCCCTGAGCTTAGTAAATTCCCGGGGTGGCGATGTTCCCCGGACTTTTCTCGCGGGACGGCCTGCTGCTTCGGCCGGCGCGCCACGCAACACCATCCAGGAGAAGATCAATGAAGTTTGCCGCCAGCCTTGCCATTGCGGCCCTTGCCAGCGCCCTCGCAACCCCCGCTTCGGCGCAGTTCGCCAAGCCCGAGGACGCCGTCAAGTACCGCCAGAACGCGCTGTTCGTGATGTCGCAGCACTTCGGACGCATTGGTGCCATGGCCAATGGGCGCGCGCCCTACGACGCGGCAGCGGCCGTGCAGAACGCGGAAATCGTCGCCACCATGGCCAGGTTGCCCTGGGCCGGCTTCACGCCCAACACCGAAGGCCTGTCGCCCAAGGCCAAGGCGGACATCTGGAAGGAGCAGGCCAAGTTCCGCGAGGGCGCCGAGAAGCTGGTCGCCGAATCCACCAAGCTGGTGGCCGCGGCCAAGACCAACAACCTCGACAACCTCAAGAAGGCCTTCGGCGAGACCGCGGCAACCTGCAAGGCGTGCCACGACAACTTCCGAAGCAACTGAGCGTACGGCAGCGGGACCCGGGTGGGTTCCGCGCAGCCAGCGGGCGGCCCGCGCCTGCGCCAGATGCAGGGCGGGCAGCACCCGCCCGCCGCATCAACCCTCTGCCAGCAGGCGCTCGATCAGCCGGTGCAGCTCCGCGAAGTCCGGCTGGCCGACATAGCGTTTCACGATCTCGCCCTTCTTGTTCACGACATACGACGTGGGCGTGAGCTTGACGTCACCCCAGGCCTGGGCGACGGCTCCGGTGTTGTCGATCGCGATCTTGAAGGGCAGCTTGCGCGTCTCGGTGAAGTTCACCACGTAGCTGGGCGGGTCGTAGCTCATGGCCACGCCGAGGTGGTCGTAGCCCCGGGCCTTGTACTTTTCGTAGGTGGCGACCATCTCGGGCATTTCGGCCACGCAGGTGGTGCAGCTCGTGGCCCAGAAGTTGACCAGCGTCACCTTGCCCTTGAGGTCGGCCGTGGTCTTCCTGGAACCATCGAGCAGGACGAAGGTGCTCTCGGGCGCGTTCTCGCTCGCGCCGGCCACGAACACGGCCGCCAAGCCGGCCACCGCCAGCACTGCCGCGCCCACCGCAAGATGCACCTTCTTCACCGCATTCCCCGTTCTTTGCTCGCCAGATCGGATTCTGGCCCAAGCGGAAAGTTCATGCCGCGCAGGCCAGCAGCAGCTCGGCCAGCTCGCGCGGTGCGCTGATCATGGGGTCGTGCCCGGTCGCCATCTCCACCACGCGCATGCCGCCGCCGCCCGCCCAGGCGCCGTCCCAGAACTTCGGGTCGCGCACCCGCTTGCGGATGACGTCGATGGTGGGAAGCGGCGGGCGGATGCAGTCGACGAAGGTGCGCGGCACCGCGGCCACCCGCTGCGGATCGAACACCAGCGCCGCCTGGTAGGTGTGGCCCGGATGCGGCGTCTGGCGCCGCTTCACCCAGGCTTGGTCCTCGGCGTCCAGGCCGAACACGCTGGGGTCGGGCGGCGGGAAGCTGTAGTCGCCGGAAGCCTGCGCCGCGGCCAGCCGCTGCTCGCGCGTGGCGCTGGCATGGGTGCCGCTCCAGCTCTCGCCCGGACGCGGCACGACGGCATCGACGTAGACCAGGTGGCGCAGTCGCTGCGGCATGCGGTCGGCCACCGCCGTGCCCATCATGCCGGCATAGGAGTGGACCGCCAGCACCACGTCCTGCAGTTCCTCGGCCTCGATGGCCTGCAGCACGTCGGCGATGTGCGTCTCCAGCGTGACCAGCGGCGACAGCAGGTGCACGCGGTCGCCGCAACCGGTCAGCGTGACCGCATGCACGCGGTGGCCCTGCGCCTGCAGCAAGGCGGTGACGCGCTGCCAGCACCAGGCGCCGTGCCAGGCGCCATGCACCAGGACGAAGTTCGCCATCAGATCGCCTCCTTCGCGCGCAGCTGGGCGATGCGGGCGTCGTCGTAGCCCAGCACCTCGCGCAGCACCTGTTCGGTGTCCTGTCCCAGCAGCGGCGGCGGCGCGTCGGTGCGCACCGGGGTGGCACTCAGCTTGATCGGGCTGGCCACCAGCTCCAGCCGGCCCGCCAGCGGATGCTGCCATTCGTGCACCATGCCGCGGGCGCGCACCTGCGGATCGGCGAACACCTCGGCCAGGTTGTTGATCGCGCCGCAGGGCACCTTGGCTTGCTCCAGCGCGCCCAGCCAATCGGCCTTGCGCCGCGTGCGCAGCACCTCCTCCAGCAGCGGCACCAGCTGCGCACGGTTGCGCACCCGGTCCTGGTTGCGCGCATAGCGGGGGTCGGACGCCAGCTCGGGCCGGCCGGCCACCTCGCAGAACCGGGCGAACTGGCCGTCGTTGCCCACGGCGAGGATCATGTAGTCCTTGCCCCCGTCGTCGGCCGGCGCCGTCTCGAACACCTGGTAGGGCACGATGTTCTGGTGCGCGTTGCCCACGCGGCCGGGCACCTTGCCGCTGACCAGGTAGTTGGCGCCCAGGTTGGCCAGCATGGCCACCTGGGTGTCGAGCAGCGCCATGTCCAGGTGCTGGCCTTGGCCGGTGCGCTCGGCGTGGCGCAGCGCGGCCAGGATGCCGACGGTCGCGTACATGCCGGTGAACAGGTCGGCCACCGCCACGCCCACCTTCTGCGGGCCGCCGCCCAGGTCGTCGCGCTCGCCGGTGATGCTCATGAGCCCGCCCATGCCCTGCACGGCATAGTCGTAGCCGGCGCGCTCGCGATAGGGTCCGGTCTGGCCGAAGCCCGTCACGCTGCAGTACACCAGCGCGGGGTTCACTTCCCGCAGCGAGGCGTAGTCCAGTCCGTAGCGGGCCATGTCGCCCACCTTGAAGTTCTCGACGAACACGTGGCATTCGCGCGCCAGCGCCCGCACCAGCGCCTGGCCCTCGGGCCGGGCGATGTCGCAGGTGACGGAGCGCTTGTTGCGGTTGGTGCCCAGGTAGTAGGCCGCCTCGGCCGTGTCCTGGCCCTCCCGGTCCTTGAGGAAGGGCGGGCCCCAACCACGCGTGTCGTCGCCGCTGCCGGGCCGTTCGACCTTGATCACGTCGGCGCCGAGGTCGGCCAGGGTCTGGGTGCACCAGGGGCCGGCCAGCACGCGCGACAGGTCCAGCACGCGGATTCCATCCAGGGTATTCATGACCCGCATTATCGGCACCCGGATAATGGCGCCACGGCCCAGCAGAGGCCGGCTTCCTCCATCCGAAAGACCCGATGTCCGTCCTCGCGCGCCGCCAGGCCGTTCTGGTGTTCCTGGCCTTCGCGTTCGCCTATTTCTTCTCGGCGTTGCTGCGGGCCGTCACCGCCACCTTGTCGCCCACCCTCACGGCGGAGTTCCAGCTGCAGGCGCGCGACCTCGGCCTGCTGGCCGGCGGCTACTTCCTCGGCTTCTCGGCGATGCAGCTGCCGCTGGGCGCCTGGCTGGACCGCCACGGCCCTCGCAAGGTGGTGCTCGGCTTCATGCTGGTTGCCGTCCTGGGCTGCGTCGCCTTCGCCCTGGCGACCAGCTTCTACGGCTTGCTGGCCGCGCGCGTGCTCGCCGGCGTCGGCCTGGGCGCCTGCCTGATGGCGCCGCTGACCGGCTACCGGCGCTGGTTCACGCCGGCCATGCAGTTGCGCGCCAACTCCTGGATGCTGATGACCGGCTCCTTCGGCATGCTGGCCTCCACCTTGCCGGTGCAATGGCTGGTGCCGGTGCTGGGCTGGCGCGCGCTGTTCTGGGGACTGGCCGTGCTGCTGCTGGTGTCCATGGTCCTGCTGGCCTGGCTGGTGCCGGCCTGGCACGCCGACGCCGGTGGCGACCGGCCGCGCATACCGCCCGGCAGCTATGCCGAGGTCTGGCGCCACCCCTATTTCCGCCAGATGGCGCCCATCGGCTTCTTCAGCTACGGCGGCATGATCGCCGTTCAGACGCTGTGGGCCGGGCCCTGGATGGTGCGGGTGGTCGGCATGGACCCGCTGCATGCGGCGGGCGGACTGTTCATCATCAACAGCTGCATGCTGCTCGCCTTCTGGAGCTGGGGCCTGGCCAATCCCTGGCTGCAGAGGCGCGGCCTGCACACCGACACCCTGATCGCCTGGGGCCTGCCCCTGAGCTTGCTGGCCATGGGCGGACTGGTGCTGGGCGGACCCGCGGCCGGGCCGTGGGTGCTGGCCCTGTTCTGCGTGACCAGCACCTTCGTCTCGCTCGCCCAGCCTTCGGTGGCCATGGTGTTCCCGGCCTCGCTGGCGGGCCGCGCGCTGTCGGCGTACAACCTGGTGATCTTCCTGGGCGTGTTCGTCGTGCAGTGGGGCATCGGCCTGCTGATCGATGGCTTCAGGGCGGCCGGGCTCGACGAGCTCGCCGCCTTCCGCGGCGCCTTCTGTGTGTTCCTCGCGACCACCGTGCTCTCCTACGCATGGTTCCTGTGGAGCAGAAGCCATAATCGGCTGAAGACGCCATGAACGCCATCCTGCTGATCGCCCACGCGCCGCTGGCCAATGCCCTGCGGCAGTGCGCGCTGCATGTTTTTCCCGACTGCGGCGGCACGGTCACGGCGATCGACGTGCAACCCAACCTGTCGCCCGACGAGACCCTCGCCACCGCGCGCATCGCCATGGAGCAACTGCGCCAGGGCCCGCACGGCATCAAGGGCGTGCTGGTGTTGACCGACATCTTCGGCGCCACGCCCAGCAACGTGGCCCAGAAGCTGGTGGACGGCGTCACGTCGCGCCTGATCACCGGTGTGAACCTGCCCATGCTGCTGCGCGCCGTCAGCTACCGCCACGAGCCGCTGGAGACCCTGGTGTCGCGCGCCGTGATGGGCGGCACCCAGGGCGTGATGCAGGTGGCGGTGACGGCGCCGCAGAACCAGCCCCGACGCAACCATGATCAAGAAGAACACGACCATCAGCAATAAGCTGGGCCTGCATGCGCGGGCCTCGGCCAAGCTGACCAAGCTGGCGGGCACCTACCCGTGCGAGGTGTGGATGACGCGTGGCGAGCGCCGCGTCAACGCCAAGAGCATCATGGGGGTCATGATGCTGGCGGCGGGCCTCGGCACCGAAGTCACCATCGAGACCGACGGCCCGAAGGAGGCGGAGTGCATGGCCGCCATCCTCGCGCTGATCGAGGACAAGTTCGGCGAGGGCGAATGAGGAGCGCCGCGTGACCTTCGCCGTCCATGGCATCGCCGTCGCTCGCGGCGTCGCGATCGGCCGCGCGGTCGTCATGGGCTCGGGCCGCGCCGACGTCGCCCACTACTTCATCCAGCCGGACCAGGTCGAAGCGGAGATCGAGCGCATCCGCGTCGGCCGCAACGCGGTGGTCGACGAGATCCACCGGCTGCAGCAGACCATCGCCACCCTGGGGCCCAAGGAGGCGCCGCACGAGCTGTCGGCACTGCTCGATGTCCACCTCATGCTGCTGCAGGACCAGGAGCTGATCGACGGCATCAAGCACTGGATCACCGAACGCCTCTACAACGCCGAGTGGGCGCTGACCACGCAGCTGGAGGTGCTGTCGCGCCAGTTCGACGACATGGAGGACGAGTACCTGCGCGAGCGCAAGGCCGACCTCGAACAGGTCGCCGAACGCATCCTGCGGTACATGAAGGGCATTTCCTCGCCGGTGGCCCAGCCGCCCGCGGCCAAGCGCAAGACGGCGCAGGACCTGCTGCTGGACGACAGCGTCGACGTGCCGCTGGTGCTGGTGGCCCACGACCTGTCGCCGGCCGACATGCTGCAGTTCAAGCAGAGCGTGTTCGCCGGCTTCGTCACCGATGTCGGTGGCAAGACCTCGCACACGGCCATCGTCGCGCGCAGCATGGACATCCCCGCGGTGGTGGGCGCGCGCAGCGCCAGCCACCTGGTGCGCCAGGACGACTGGGTGGTGATCGACGGCGACGCCGGCGTGATGGTGGTCGACCCCTCGCCCATCATCCTGGCCGAATACGGCTTCAAGCAGCGGCAGGCCGAGCTGGAGCGCGGCCGCCTCGGTCGCCTGCGCCACACGCCGGCGGTGACGCTGGACGGCCAGAAGATCGAGCTGCTGGCCAACATCGAGATGCCCGAGGATGCCGCCGCCGCCATGCATGCGGGCGCCGTGGGCGTGGGCCTGTTCCGCAGCGAATTCCTGTTCATGGGCCGCCACGGCGACCTGCCCGACGAGGAGGAGCAGTACCTGGCCTACCGCAAGGCGGTGGAGGGCATGCAGGGGCTGCCGGTCACCATCCGCACGGTGGACGTGGGCGCCGACAAGCCGCTCGACGAGGGCCGGCGCGACGAAGCCCACCTCAATCCGGCGCTGGGCCTGCGCGCCATCCGCTGGAGCCTGGCCGAGCCGGAGATGTTCCGCACCCAGCTGCGCGCCATCCTGCGGGCGGCGGCGCACGGGCGCGTCAACCTGCTGGTGCCCATGCTGGCGCATGGCGCCGAGATCCGCCAGACCCTGTCGCTGCTGGACTTCGCGCGGGCCGAACTGGACAACCGCGGCATCGCCTACGGCATGGTGGACGTGGGCGCCATGATCGAGGTGCCGGCCGCGGCGCTGCAGGTGCGCACTTTCCTCAAGTACTTCGACTTCCTGTCGATCGGCACCAACGACCTGATCCAGTACACGCTGGCCATCGACCGCGCCGACGAATCGGTGGCGCACCTGTACGACCCCTGCCATCCGGCGGTGCTGCGGCTGGTGGCCGACACCATCCAGGAATGCCGCCGCCAGGGCAAGGGTGTCAGCGTGTGCGGCGAGATGGCCGGCGACGTGCAGTTCACCCGCCTGCTGCTGGGGCTGGGCCTGCGCAGCTTCTCCATGCACCCCGCGCAGATCCTGGCGGTGAAGCAGGAGGTGCTGCGCGCCGATACGGCGCGGCTGCAGAAGTGGGCCGAGGAGGTCGTGGCCTCCGAGGAGCCGGGCAAGATGCTGGGGTGAGGCCGGCTACTTCGCCCGCGTCCCCACCACCGCCGCCCCGATGATCAGCGCCGCCGCCACCACGATGCTGGCGCTGAACTCGCGCCCCGTCACCGCCACCAGCAGCGCGGTCGAGGCCAGGGGCGTGAGGTAGCTCAGGATCCCGATGTGGCGGGCATCGCCCGTCTTGAGCGCCTTGTCCCAGAGGAAGAATGCCGCGCCCAGCGGCCCCAGCCCCGTCACCGCGATCAGCAGCCAGTCGCGGCCCGACAGCTGCGCCGGTGGCTCCAGCAGCGCGTGGCAGGCCAGCGACAGCAGCCCCGACACCAGCCCGAACAGGCCGATGGCTGCGGTGGGGAAGGGGGCGACCCGGGGCGTCCACAGCGAGTAGCTGCCCCAGATGAAGGCCGAGGCGAAGGCGGGGATGTAGCCCCAGGACCAGGCGCCGGTGGCACCGCCGCCGCCCAGGATCGCCACCGCCGCGCCCGCGAAGCCGGCCACGGCGGCGCCCACGTGGGCCGGGCGCAGTTGCATCCCGGGCAGGAACACCGGCGCCAGCACCACGATGAACAGCGGCCACAGGTAGTTGACCAGGTTGGCCTCGACCGGCGGCGCCACGCGCAGCGCGATGAACAGCAGGAAGTGGTAGCCGAACAAGCCGTAGAGACCCAGCGCCAGCGTGCGCGGCGGCACCTTCCAGTGCTTCACCATCGGCCAGGCGGGGATGCTGCCGATCAACAGCGCCAGGCCGGTCAGCAGGAAGGGCGGGACATGCCGGAGCGTGACGCCCAGGGTGGCGAGCGATGCCCACAGCGCGATCGCGCCAAGGGCGTAGGCGTTGGGATGCATGGGACGAGCTTACGCGGTGGGGTCGTCGCCGATCGCGTGCCCGTCGTCGCGCATTCGCCGTCACGCCCGCGCGGGCGCGGGCCGCGTGGCCTCGGAACGTCTCCTGCCGGGGCCGGGTCCGGGGCCGGGTCGGAGGCGCAAGCCCTGAGGGGCCGCGCCTCGGCGGCGCCGCCGGATCAGAGGCCCGATTTGCGCAGGGCCGCCGTCAGCGCCGAAGCGGAGCGGTACCCGGTGCGGCGCGCCACTTCGTTCACGGCCAGCCCCGTGTCCCGCAACTGCCGGGCCCTGACGAGCCGCTGGCGGCGCAGCCATTCCAGCGGCCCCACCCCGTGCGCCTCGCGGCAGCGCTGGGCGAACTGGCTGGGGCTGAGGTGGACCCGGGCGGCCAACGCGGCGACCGGCAGCGGCGCGTCCAGCCGGGCCTGCATCCATGTCGCCAGCGCCACCCAGTCGATGGGCCGCCGCGGGCGCGGGTCGGCGGCCGGCGGCCGCCATGCCTCCAGCAGCAAGGCCGGTGCATGCGCCAGCGCCAGCGGCTGGTCCAGGGCCGACCAGAGGTAGTGCGCCAGTGCCTTCACCTGCTGCGGCCGGTGGGGCAGGGCGCCGCACCGGGCCCATAGTGGGTCCGAGGTATCCAGCACCAGGCAGCGGCTGCCGCCAGCCGATTCGAAGTCGTGCCGATCGCCCGGACCGACCAGCAGCGCGTCGCCGGGCGCCACGCGCGCGGCGCGGCCTTCCACTTCGAGTTCGAGCACGCCGTCGAGGCCCACCAGCAGCTGGTGGTGGTCGTGCGCATGGCTGCCGGGCGAGGCGCCATAGGCGCGCAGCGACAGCACGTCGCGCGCGCGGGGCATGTCTCAGGCTTCCTGTCCGATGGACACGCCGGCCGCGTGGGCCTGCTGGTCGGCGTGGTAGGAACTGCGCACCATGGCGCCGACGGCGGCGTGGGTGAAGCCCATCTCGTAGGCCTTTTCCTCGAACATCTTGAAGGTATCCGGGTGCACGTAGCGGCGCACCGGCAGGTGCGAGGTCGAGGGCGCCAGGTACTGGCCGATGGTCAGCATGTCGATGTCGTGCGCGCGCATGTCGCGCATCACGGCGAGGATTTCCTCGTCGGTCTCGCCCAGTCCCACCATGAGGCCGCTCTTGGTCGGCACGCCGGGATGCAGCGCCTTGAACTTCTTCAGCAGGTTCAGGCTGAACTGGTAGTCCGACCCCGGCCGCGCCTCGCGGTACAGGCGCGGGATGGTCTCCAGGTTGTGGTTCATCACGTCGGGCGGGGCGGCCTTGAGGATCTCCAGCGCGCGGTCGTCGCGGCCGCGGAAATCGGGCACCAGCACCTCGATGGTGGTCTGGGGCGACAGCGCGCGCGTGCGGCGGATGCACTCCACGAAGTGGCCGGCGCCGCCGTCGCGCAGGTCGTCGCGGTCGACGCTGGTGATCACCACGTACTTCAGGCGCAGCGCCGCGATGGTGCGTGCCAGGTTCTCCGGCTCGTCGGCGTCCAGCGGATCCGGCCGGCCGTGGCCGACGTCGCAGAACGGGCAGCGCCGCGTGCACTTGTCGCCCATGATCATGAACGTGGCCGTGCCCTTGCCGAAGCACTCGCCGATGTTGGGGCAGGACGCTTCCTCGCACACCGTGTGCAGCTTGTGCTCGCGCAGGATCTGCTTGATCTCGTAGAAGCGCGTGTTGGACGAGCCGGCGCGCACGCGGATCCACTCGGGCTTGCGCAGGATCTCGTGCGGCTCCACCTTGACCGGGATGCGGGCGAGCTTGGCCGCGGCCTTCTGCTTGGCGGTGGCCTGGTAGCTGTCGACGGTTTGCGCTTCGCGCACGACGGGAGTGGAGCTCATGGGGTCCTTCTAGGGAGCCAGCAGCGCCTGCAGCTTGTGGCCCAGCAGCGCCGCCGCCTCGTTCCAGGTGGTGGTGACGCCGATTGTAGAAAGGTCGACGGTTGCCAGCCCGGCGTAGCCGCAGGGGTTGATCCGTTGGAAGGGTTCGAGGTCCATCGCGACGTTCAGCGCCAGGCCGTGGTAGGTGCAGTGGCGCGACACCTTGATGCCAAGGGCGGCGATCTTGCCCAGGCCGTCGAAGGGGCTTGCGAGCGCAGCGCCACCCGGCACTGCCGCGGCGCCGGGGTCCGGCGGGGCCACGCCCCGGTGGCCGGCGGGATCGCCGGGCCGCACGTAGATGCCGGGCGCGCCGCCGACCCGGTGCCCGGTCACGCCGAAGTCGAACAGCGTGCGGATCACCGCCTCTTCGACGCGGTAGACGTATTCCTTGACGAAGTAGCCGGCGCGCTGGAGGTCGACCAGGGGATAGGCCACCACCTGGCCAGGCCCGTGGTAGGTGACCTGGCCGCCGCGGTTGGTGGCCACCACCGGGATGTCGCCGGCGGCCAGCACGTGCTCGGGCTTGCCGGCCAGGCCCTGCGTGAACACCGGCGGGTGCTCGCACAGCCACAGCTCGTCGGGCGTGCCGGCGCCGCGCGCCTCGGTGAAGGCGCGCATCGCCTGGTACGTGGGCAGGTAGTCCACCCGCCCCAGCACCTTCACCTGCATGGGATCAAAGGACCACCTTGACCATCGGGTGCGCGGTCAGCGCCCGGTACAGGTCGTCGAGTTGCTCGCGGCTGGTCGCCGTCACCGTGATGGTGATGCCCAGGTAGTTGCCCGCCTTGGAGTCGCGCAGTTCCACCGTGGACGCGTCGAAGCCCGGGTCGAACTGGCGCGCGATGGTGGTGACGGCGTTGACGAACCCGTCCACGTTCGCGCCCATGACCTTGATCGGGAACTGCGAGGGATAGGCGATCAGCGAATCCTTGCGGGGATCCGACTGTTGCGGCGCGGGCGGGAACTGGGATGCGGACATGGATGGGCCAATCAGGTGGAGCGCTTCTTCGCCTGCTGGTAGCCGGCGAACAGCTTCTCGTAGATGGGGCCGGGCTTGCCCTTTCCAACCGGCTTGCCGTCCAGCACCGTGCAGGGGAGGATCTCCTTGGTGGCCGACGACAGGATGATCTCGTCGGCGGAGAACACCTCGGCCCGCTCCACCTTGCGCAGCTCGAACGGCACGGCGGCTTCGCGGCACAGTTCCTCCAGCAGGCCGTAGCGGATGCCCTCGAGCACCAGGTTGTCCTTGGGCGGGCCCAGCACCTTGCCGTCCTTCACCACCCACACATTGGACGCGGCGGCCTCGCTGAGGAAGCCGTCGCGGAACATGATGGTTTCGTTGCAGTCGGCGTCGGCGCTGATCTGCCGCGCCAGCACCGCGCCGGCCAGGCTGATCGACTTGAGGTGCGCCTTCTTCCAGCGGAAGTCGTCCGCCGTCACGCAGGCCACGCCCTGGGCGCGCTCCTGCTGCGAGTAGATGTAGAGGCGGTTGGCCATCGCGAACACGGTCGGCGTGATGCCCGGGGGCATCACGTGGTCGCGCATCGCCACGCCGCGCGTCACCTGCAGGTAGACCAGCTGGTTGGTCTGCTGGGGCGTCTTGCCCACGTGGGTGGCGTAGGCCGCCACCAGCTGGTCGACCAGGTCGCGCCAGCCCGCGCGGTCCATGGGGTTGGGAATGCGCATCTCCTGCAGGCTGCGCTCCAGCCGGGCCATGTGCTCGTCGAAGCGGAACGGCCGCCCCTCGTAGGCCGGCACCACCTCGTAGATGCCGTCGCCGAAGATGAAGCCGCGGTCGAGCACGCTGACCTTGGCTTCCTGGAGGTTGGTCAGCTCGCCGTTGAGCCAGCAGGGCAGGGCCGGGAGGGAGGCATTCATGGTCGCATTGTCACTGCTTCGCGGCCCTTGCGCGTCAGCGCCAGAGGTAGACCGCCGCGATGGCGAGCACGCCCAGCGCCAGGTTGACCTTCACCAGCAGCGCCAGCTGGTTCATGCGCCGGCCAGCCTCGGCCCAGTCCTGCGCCGCCACCGCCAGCTTCGCCCGCCGCCAGGGCGCGAAGAAGATGTGGCCGAACACCAACGCCATCAGTACCCCCAGGCCGGCCATCGCATGCCAGCCCTTGGGCGCCTGCCCGCCCGGCACCTGCATCAGCAGCCACATGCCGGTGGGCAGCAGCACCACGATGCTGGCGATCACCGTGGCGAAGAAGCGTCGCAGCACCTGCGCCATGAGCGGCAGTCGCACCGGCGGCTGCAGTTGCGCGTGCAGCGCGGGCCGCAGCGAGAACAGGACGAAGGCCATGCCGCCGATCCAGAGGATGGCCGCCGCGGCATGCAGGAAAAGAAGGATGTCACGCATGGCGGCGATTGTCCGCCAGGCCCCCTTCGGCGCACAAACTGGCGCGCACTTGAAGAAGCCTCCGGGGTTCTACTTATAATGAGAGGCTTTGCGAGATTTACCAGCCGTTGCGCGCACCAACTCCAGCACTCTAGAAACGATGCGCGCTTGGCCTGAGGACGGTGGCGACGAAGACCTTCCGGTGCCCTTGACGGCGCAGGAGGCCCAGGGCCTGCGGCAACGCAAGCCCTTCGTGTCGGCCTGGTCCGTGGTCGCGGCCCAGGTTGTGATGGGGGCGCTGGCGGCGTTGCTGGCCGGTTTGGCGAGCGGACGCCCGGAGGTCGGCTGGTCGGTGGCATACGGGGCCCTTGCGGTTGCCGGGCCTTCCGCCGTGTTCGCCCGGGCGCTGGCCCGGGGGGCGGCCGCGGGATACCGCGGCGGCGCCGTGCTGGGATGGGAGCTCGTGAAGATCGTCCTGACGGTGGCTCTGCTGGTCGCGGCGCCCAGGGTCGTGCCGGGCCTGAGCTGGCTCGGCCTGCTGGGCGGTGTCATCGTGGCGACGAAGATGTATTGGGTAGGGCTCGCGCTGATGCGACGCCCGCGACGTAACGGGAATTGAACGCTCCATGGCTGCAGAAAACGGACCAACTGCAAGTGAATACATCCAGCACCACCTGCAGCACCTGCAGGTGAACTTCGCGCTGGAGCCGACCAAGCAGAAGTCGATCGTCGACTTCTCCGTGTTCAACCTGGACTCGGTGTTCTGGTCGGTGGTGCTGGGCATCATCGGCTGCTTCGTGCTGTGGCGTGCCGCCCGCAAGGCCACCTCGGGCGTGCCCGGCCGCTTCCAGGCGGCGGTGGAGATGCTGGCCGAACTGGTCGAAGTGCAGGCGCGTGGCGTGATCCACAACGAGCACAGCCGCAAGCTGGTCTCCCCGCTGGCCCTGACGGTGTTCGTCTGGATCTTCCTGATGAACTTCATGGACATGATCCCGGTGGACCTGCTGCCGCAGATCTGGCACTCCGTCGGCCCGGCCATGGGTGCGCCGGACTACATGCGCGTGGTGCCGACGGCCGACCTGTCGACCACGCTGGGCCTGTCCATCAGCGTCCTGCTGCTGTGCCTGGCGTACAACATCAAGATCAAGGGGCTCGGCGGCTGGGGCCACGAGCTGATCTCCGCCCCCTTCGGCGCGCATCCGCTGCTGTGGCCGTTCAACTTCGCCATGCAGATCATCGAATTCGTCGCCAAGACCGTCTCGCACGGCATGCGGCTGTTCGGCAACATGTTCGCGGGCGAACTGGTGTTCATGCTGATCGCCCTCATGGGTGGCGCGTTCACGCTGTCGGCCACGGGCTTTGGCCTGGCGTTCGGCCAGCTGGTCGCCGGCACCGTCTGGACCCTGTTCCACATCCTGGTGATCACGCTCCAGGCCTTCATCTTCATGATGCTGGCGCTGATCTACCTGGGCCAGGCCCACGAGGCGCACTGAGCGCCACCGCTTTTCCCTTCCCCTTCCTTTCCATCATTACCACTAGGAGCACTTCATGGAAAACATCCTCGGATTCGTCGCGCTGGCTTGCGGCATCATCGTCGGCCTGGGCGCCATCGGCGCTTCCATCGGCATCGCGCTGATGGGCGGCAAGTACCTTGAATCCTCGGCCCGCCAACCCGAGCTGATGAACGAACTGCAAACCAAGATGTTCATTCTGGCCGGCCTGATCGACGCGGCGTTCCTGATCGGCGTCGCCATCGCGCTGCTGTTCGCCTTCGCGAACCCGTTCGTCCTGGCCTAAATCCCCGGCCGTGCCGGGCACGACCGAAAGGACCGTTCCGTGAACATCAACGCCACCTTGTTCCTGCAGGCGATCGTCTTCGCGATCCTTGTCTGGTTCACGATGCGCTACATCTGGCCGCCGATCACGGCCGCTCTGGACGAGCGCGCCCGCAAGATCAGCGAAGGCCTGGCGGCCGCCGACAAGGCGAAGGCCGACCTTGCCGCTGCCGACCGGCGCGTGGAAGAAGAGCTGGCCCGGTCCCGCAACGAGACCGCCACGATGCGTGCCGACGCCGAGCGCCGCGCGCACGCGCTGATCGAGGAAGCCCGGGCGCGCGCGTCCGAGGAAGCTGCCAAGATCATCGCCAACGCCCAGGCCGAGGCCCAGCAGGAAGCCGTGCGTGCGCGCGAGGCGCTGCGCGAGCAGGTTGCCGCGCTCGCCGTGAAGGGCGCCGAGCAGATCCTGCGCCGTGAGGTCAACCCTGCCGTCCACGCCGAGCTGCTCGGCCGGCTGAAGACCGAGCTGTAAGGAAGGACCCGGAGACCATGGCTGAACTCGCCACTGTCGCGCGGCCCTACGCCGAAGCGCTGTTCCAGTCCACCCGGAGCGCCCCGCAGGGGGTGTCCGGCTGGCTCGATGCGCTCGCGGCCATCGCGGCGGACGCGCAACTGCAGGAATTCGCCACCAACCCGAAGGTCGAAGACAAGCAGGTGTTCGACGTCGTTACCGGTGCGCTGCCCCAGCCGCTGCCCCCGGCCGGACAGAACCTCCTGCGCGTGCTGATCGAGAACGGCCGCCTGGCCGCGCTGCCCGAGGTGGCGCGCCAGTACCGCGCGCTTGAGAATGCCGAGTCCGGGGTTTCCGATGCGGTCGTCTATAGCGCCTTCCCGCTCGACGCCGCCCAGCTGCGCGAACTGGGCACGGTGCTGGAGCGACGCTTCGGCCGCCGACTGAACCTGACCGTGCAGGAAGACCCTTCACTCATCGGCGGCGTCCGTGTCGCCGTCGGAGACGAGGTGCTGGACACCTCCGTGAAGGCCCGCCTCGAACAAATGAAAGCCGCGCTCACGGGCTGAGCCGGTGGCGCCGCACAACCCTGAACCAAGGAAAGAGTCATGCAACTCAATCCCGCAGAAATCTCCGAACTGATCAAGAGCCGCATCGAGGGCCTGGGCGCTTCCGCCGACATCCGCAACGAGGGCACGGTCATCTCCGTGACCGACGGCATCGTCCGCATCCACGGCCTGTCCGACGCGATGGCCGGCGAAATGCTGGAATTCCCGCCCACCAAGGACGGCACGCCCACCTTTGGCCTCGCGCTGAACCTGGAGCGCGACTCCGTGGGCGCGGTGATCCTGGGCGAGTACGAGCACATCTCCGAAGGCGACACCGTCAAGTGCACGGGCCGCATCCTGGAAGTGCCCGTCGGCCCCGAACTGGTGGGCCGCGTGGTCAACGCGCTGGGCCAGCCGATCGACGGCAAGGGCCCCATCAACGCCAAGCTGACGGACGTGATCGAAAAGGTCGCCCCGGGCGTGATCGCGCGCAAGTCGGTCGACCAGCCGGTGCAGACCGGCCTGAAGGCCATCGACTCCATGGTGCCGATCGGCCGTGGCCAGCGCGAGCTGATCATCGGCGACCGCCAGACCGGCAAGTCCGCCGTCGCGGTCGACACGATCATCAACCAGAAGGGTCAGAACATGACCTGCGTGTACGTCGCCATCGGGCAGAAGGCGTCCACGATCAAGAACATCGTGCGCGCGCTCGAAGCCCACGGCGCGATGGAGTACACCATCGTCGTCGCCGCCTCGGCCTCCGAGTCGGCCGCCATGCAGTACGTCTCGGCGTACTCCGGCTGCACCATGGGCGAGTACTTCCGCGACCGCGGCCAGGACGCGCTGATCATCTATGACGACCTGTCCAAGCAGGCCGTCGCCTACCGCCAGATGTCGCTGCTGCTTCGCCGTCCGCCGGGACGCGAGGCCTATCCGGGCGACGTGTTCTACCTGCACTCCCGCCTGCTTGAGCGCGCGGCGAAGATGAACGACGACTTCGGCGCCGGCTCGCTGACGGCGCTGCCGGTCATCGAGACGCAGGCCGGCGACGTTTCCGCCTACATCCCCACCAACGTCATCTCCATCACCGACGGCCAGATCTTCCTGGAGACCGAGCTGTTCCATGCCGGCATCATGCCCGCCGTGAACCCGGGCATCTCCGTAAGCCGCGTGGGCGGCGCGGCCCAG
>JAEZKX010000054.1 GCA_023436025.1 Pseudomonadota bacterium
CGCCCCCCGGGGGCGGGCCCCCCCCCCCCGCGGCCCCCACCCTTTTTCGATGCGGCGGCCGTCCGGTTGGCAGCCCGCGCGGGCAACCCCCCGCCAGCCAGCGCTACGGCCGGATCACCCGCGGGTCCGCCCCGCCGTACAGGGCCTGCACATCGGCCTTGCGGCGCGCCAGCACGGCGCGCTGGTTGATGTAGCCCTTGTCGGTGATCTCCCCGGCGTCCGCGCTGGGCGGCTCGTCCTGCAGCAGCGCGCTGCACGGCGTCTGCGAGGAGCCGCCGCCTTGCGCGCGCAGCCGGCGCAGCGCCGCGGCGACGTGTTCGCGCAGTTCGCCGTCCGGCAGTGCCCGGGCCTGCGGCGTGGGGAACACCAGCAGGCCGATCTCGGCGCGGTCGTGCCCGGTGACCACCACGTCGGCCACGTGCGGCGCCATCGCGCTCACCACCTTGGTCCGCAGCGTGCCCACGCTGACCCAGGTGCCCGAGGTCAGCTTGAAATCCTCCGCCACGCGGCCGTCGAAGGCGACGCCCTGCGCCGGGTCGGCCTCGTCCACCAGCCGTCCGGCGTCTCCGATGCGGTAGAAGCCGTCCTCGTCGAAGGCCTGCGCGGTGAGCGCCGGATCGCCGCGGTAGCCGGGAAAGACATTGGGCCCGCGCACGCGCATCTCCAGCTTGCCGGCATCCGGCACGAACTTCAGCTCCACCCCGGGCAGTGGCAGGCCGATGCAGCCGGCGACGGTGATGGGCCAGTGCACCTCGGTGGCGGCCGGCGAGGTTTCGGTCGCGCCCCAGGCGGAGGTGAACCACACCGGCCGCGCGCGCACCCGCGCCGCCACCGCCTCCAGCCGCTGCCACAGGCTCTGCGGCAGGGCGGCGCCGGCATAGAACACGCCCTCCAGCCGCTCGAACACGTCGCGCGCCGCCGCCTCGTCCTGCTCCAGGAAGGGCAGCAGCATGTCGAAGCCGCGCGGCACGTTGAAGTGGAAGTTGGGTTTCACCTCGCGCAGGTTGCGCAGCGTCTTCTCGATGAGGCCCGGCGCCGGCCGGCCTTCGTCGACGTAGAGCGCGCCGCCGTGCGCCAGCACCATGTTGAAGTTGTGGTTGGCGCCGAAGGTGTGGCTCCATGGCAGCCAGTCCAGCAGCACCAGCGGATGGCGGTTGAGGAAGGGCCAGACCTGCTCCACCATCTTCTGGTTGGCGCACAGCATGCGGTGCGTGTTGACCACCACCTTGGGCAGGCCGGTCGAGCCGCTGGTCAGCAGGTACTTGGCAGGGTCGTCGGGCCGGATGGCGGCGAAGGCCTGCTGCACCGCCGGCGTCTCGCGGGCCTCCAGCAGGCTGGCGAAGTGGCGCGCGCCCGGCACGGCCTCGACCGCGGCGCCGAGGAAGACCGGCGCCCGCGCGCCCCAGGCCTGGATCGCCGGTCCGTAGACCGCGCCATCGGCGGCGTACACCAGGGCCGGCTCCAGCTTGTCCAGGATGCCGGCGATCTTGGAGAAGTCCTTGGTCAGGCGGCAGTAGGCGCTGGAGACGGTGCAGCTCGCGCGGCCCAGGTGCATGGTGGCCAGCGCCAGCAGGGCGGCGTCGACCGCGTTGTCGGACAGCGTCACCACCGGCTTGCCGCGCGGCAGGTCGAGGTCGAGCAGGCCTTGCGCGATGCGGCCGACCGCTTCGCGCACCTGGCGGTAGCTCAGGCGCCGCCAGCCGCCGGTGGCATCGCGTTCGGCCAGGAACAGGGCGTCGGGGGTGGTGGCGGCCCAGTGTTCGAGCCAGTCGCCGATGCAGCGCGCGTAGGGCTGCAGGGCCTCGGGATGGCGCAGCAGGAAGCCGCCGTCGGGGCGGTCGATGCGCAGGGTCTGGCGCGGCGCCAGGGCGCCGGGGTCACCGAAGGGCAGGGCAGTCACGTTGGGGTTACATGCAGTATGCTGCATCATGTTGCGCGATGCACGCAGTGCGCGTCAAGCAAATTGCGCGTCCCGTAGGGGTAAACCATAGGGCGTCAGGTATGCACCATAGTGCATTCATCGCCAACTGAACGCCATGGGAAGATCGCGTGCAATGAGTACCGCCGTTACTGAAATCGCCCTGGGCAGTCCCGAGTCGCTGCGCCATGGCCTGCGCCGCCGCGGCCAGCTGAAGGGCCGCCAGCCGGAGGCCGAGGCGCTGGCCGAAGTGCGCGCCCTGATCGGTTCGCCGCCGCCGCAAGGCCACCGGCCCGACCTGCTGATCGAGCACCTGCACCGCCTCAACGATGCCTGGGGCGGCCTGCACAAGGCGCACCTGGTCGCCCTCGCGCGCGAGATGAACCTGCCCATGGCGCAGGTGCAGGAGGTCGCCAGCTTCTACCACCACTTCGAACTGCTGGCCGATGGCGCCACGCCGCCGGCGCTCACCGTGCGCGTGTGCGAGGGCCTGTCGTGCGAGATGGCCGGCGCGCGCGAACTGCTGCAGCGCCTGCCCGCGCTGGTGGGGCCGGACGTGCGCGTCGTGGCCGCGCCCTGCATCGGCC
>JAEZKX010000103.1 GCA_023436025.1 Pseudomonadota bacterium
GCCGGGGCCGATGCGGCGCGCGATGCCCTGCAGCAGCGCCTCGAACTGGTCCGCCCGCAAGGGGCGGGCCAGGCTGTCGGCGCCGGCCAGTGGGGCGCCCAGGAGGATCACGGCCTGGGCTCCGCGCTGCAGCCGCGCCGATTGCACGTCGTGGCTGCTGTCGGCCACCAGCACGTCGCAGGGCCCGGAAGCGACGAAGCGGAAACGCCGCTCGAGGGACCCGGCCAGCGACAGCAAGGCGCGGACCAGGCCGGCTTCGGCCTGGGGCAGCCCGTGGACGCCGAGCGTCAGGATGGACAAGGAGCCTTCCTTCCTGTCAATAGGAAAATTAGGACGGATAGTAACTAACTAAAACACATCTAAATGTGAAAAAGTTGGCAAAGTCAACCGCCCGCGGCAGGCGCGTGACCGGCTGCCGTGTCGCTCAGGGGACAGGGACAGGGGCGAAGGACAGGAGCAGGAGCGGGGAGGCAAGGCCGGGGGAGGGGAGGCCGGGAGTCTCCGTGGCCCGGGGGCCGGGGGAAGGGTCAGCGCGGCAGGCCGCCGCTGCGCCGCATCCAGCTGCGCGGGCCGGTGCGGTGGCGTGACAGCAGGTAGGCGCCGCCCAGCACCGCGCTGGCCGCGGCCACCAGGCTGCCGGGGTTGAGGGAGCGGGCCATGCTGCTGGCCAGCTCCGGCGTGCGGCGGCCAACCAGTTCCAGCCGGCGCCGCGTCATGCGGGCGCCGAGCTCGGTGAGCTGCTCCGGAATCAGGCGCTCGGCGGCCGGCAGCAGCTGCGTTTCCTCGTCGGCCACGTGGTGCATCACGTGCTGCATCAGCGAGAAGAAGGCATCGTCGTACGCCGGATCACCCACCGGCATGTTGCGCAGGCGGGCGATCATGGCGCGCATCTCGTCGTGTTCGGGCGCCGCCTTGCGCAGCATCTCGCCGTCGGCCACCAGGCGCAGGGCGGGATAGAAGATCTCCTCCTCCAGCTGGGCGTGGATCTCGATGGCCAGGCAGACCTGGTCCGCCAGGCCCTTCTTCAGCCGCGCCGGCGAGCCCACTTCGTACTGGTGGAACGCGCTCAGCACGTGCGTGTGGTCCAGCCGGATCATGTTGGTGATGCCGGGCGAGAGCTGGGACAGCAGGGAAGGCATGGCGTGCGGTCGGCAAGAGCTTGCGATGCTTGCATTGAGCCTCGCCGGCCGTGGCCCGGCTGTCGGACGCAGCCGCAACGGCGGCGCCTGCCGCGCCGCATGCGGCTGCCGGTGCCGTACGCCATGTGCCGTATGGCCGCGCCAGGGGGCGCCCGGAAGAATGGCTCATCCACTCACGGAGCCACCCGAAATGCAACGTCGATTCACCCTCCAGGCCCTCGTGGCCGCCCTCGCGCTCGCCGGCACCGGCGCGGCCTTCGCCCAGGCCGGCGACACCATCAAGGTCGGCATCCTGCACAGCCTGTCCGGCACCATGGCGATCTCCGAGACCGTCCTGAAGGACACGGCGCTGATGGCCATCGAGGAGATCAACGCCAAGGGCGGGGTGCTGGGCAAGAAGCTGGAGCCGGTCGTCGTCGACCCGGCTTCCAACTGGCCGCTGTTCGCCGAGAAGACCCGCCAGCTGCTGACGCAGGACAAGGTCGCGGTGATGTTCGGCTGCTGGACCTCGGTGTCGCGCAAGTCGGTGCTGCCGGTCGTCGAGGAGCTCAACGGCCTGCTGTTCTACCCCGTGCAGTACGAGGGCGAGGAGCTGTCCAAGAACGTGTTCTACACGGGCGCGGCGCCCAACCAGCAGGCCATCCCGGCCGTGGAATACCTGATGTCCAAGGACGGCGGCAGCGCCAAGCGCTTCGTTCTCCTGGGCACCGACTACGTGTACCCGCGCACCACCAACAAGATCCTGCGCGCCTTCCTCAAGTCCAAGGGCATTCCCGAGTCGGACATCATGGAGGAGTACACGCCCTTCGGCCACAGCGACTACCAGACCATCATCGGCAAGATCAAGAAGTTCGCCGGCGAAGGCAAGAAGACCGCGGTGATCTCCACCATCAACGGCGACTCCAACGTGCCCTTCTACAAGGAGCTGGGCAACGCCGGCCTGAAGGCCAAGGACGTGCCGGTGGTGGCCTTCTCGGTGGGCGAGGAGGAACTGCGCGGCGTCGACACCAAGCCGCTGGTGGGCCACCTGGCCGCGTGGAACTACTTCATGTCGATCAAGGGCCCGAGCAACAACGAGTTCACCAAGAAGTGGGCCGACTACGCCAAGGCCAAGAACATCCCGGGCCACAAGGACAAGCCGCTGACCAACGACCCGATGGAAGCCACCTACATCGGCGTCTACATGTGGAAGCAGGCGGTCGAGAAGGCCAAGAGCACCGACGTCGACAAGGTGATCGCCGCCATGGCTGGCCAGACCTTCAAGGCGCCCTCGGGCTTCACCGCCAAGATGGACGAGAAGAACCACCACCTGCACAAGCCGGTGTTCATCGGCGAGGTCAAGGCCGACGGCCAGTTCAACGTGGTGTGGAAGACCCCCGGCCCGGTGAAGGCCAAGCCCTGGTCGCCCTATATCGAGGGCAACGACAAGAAGAAGGACGAGCCGGACGGCAAGTCCAAGATGTGATCACCGGGACGCGCGCGGGCCGCTCCCTGGCCCGCCGCCATGCCCAGGTGCCTGCACGGTGGGCAGCGTGCTGTCCACCCTACAGGTTCCTCGATGCTCAAATCACTTCTCCTCCTGCTGGCGCTGGCCGCTGGCGGCGCGCACGCCCTCACCGCCGACGAAGCCCGCGCCATCGCCATCGGCGATTCCGACACCCGCATCGAAGCCTTGAACAAGGCCGTGGCCGCGGCCGACGACAGGACCGCGGTCTTCCTGCAGGCGCTGGCCGACGATGCCGTCCGGACGGCCGGCGACCAGGTCTTCGTCATGCGCGACGACAAGGGTTTCGATCCCGTCACCGGCGCCGAGGTGCCGGTGCCAGAGGACGCCGAGGATGTGGTCAACAACAACCGCATGCGCGGCGAGATCGACGCCGCGCTCGCCGCGCTCAAGCTGTTCTCGCCAGACGTGAAGCTGCGCGCCGCGGCGGTCGCAGCGCTGCAGAAGGAAGCCGACGAATCCAAGCTGCCGCTGATCGAGAAAGCCTATGCCGCGGAGCGGGACGCCGGCATCAAGGACCGGCTGGCGCTCTTGCGCGCGGCGGCGCTGCTGGGCAGCAGCGACAAGGCGCGCCGCCTCGAGGCCGCGCAGCTCCTCGCCGGCAGCCGCAACCCGTCGACGCGCGGCCTGCTGATGCAGCGCCTGGGCGAGGAGGGCGATGCCGAGGTCAAGGCGGCGCTGCAGGCTTCGCTGCGCGCGGTGGAGTCCTCGCTCGCCTGGAGCGAACGCGCCGCCGCCATCTTCTCGGGTCTCAGCCTGGGCTCCATCCTGTTGCTGGTGGCGCTGGGCCTGGCCATCACCTACGGCCTGATGGGCGTGATCAACATGGCGCACGGCGAGCTGATGATGATCGGCGCCTACGCCACCTACGTGGTCCAGGGGCTGTTCCGGCAGCACCTGCCCGAGGCCTTCGACTGGTACCTGCTGGCGGCGCTGCCGGCGGCCTTCGCCGCCTCCGCGCTGATGGGCGCGGTGCTCGAGCGCGGCGTGATCCGCTTCCTCTACGGACGTCCGCTGGAGACGCTGCTGGCCACCTGGGGCATCAGCCTCATGCTGATGCAGCTGGTGCGCAGCATCTTCGGCGCGCAGAACGTCGGCGTGGAAAACCCTTCGTGGATGAGCGGCGCCCTGGTGATCGGCAACCTGCAGCTGCCCTGGAACCGCGTGATCATCATCGGCTTCGCCTTCGCCGTGCTGGCCGGCATGGCCCTGCTGATCTCGCGCACCCGGCTGGGCCTGTTCGTGCGCGGCGTCACGCAGAACCGGCCCATCGCCTCCTGCATGGGCGTCAACACCGCCCGCGTCGACACCTATGCCTTCGCGCTCGGCTCGGGCATCGCCGGCCTGGCGGGTTGCGCGCTCAGCCAGGTGGGCAACGTCGGACCGGACCTCGGGCAGGCCTACATCGTCGACTCCTTCATGGTGGTGGTGCTGGGTGGCGTCGGCCAGCTGGCGGGAACGGTCTATGCCGCGCTGGGCCTGGGCGTGCTCAACAAGTTCATCGAAGGCTGGGCGGGCGCGGTGCTGGCCAAGATCGCGGTGCTGGTGCTGATCGTGGTGTTCATCCAGAAGCGGCCGCAGGGCCTGTTCGCCGTCAAGGGAAGGAGTGCGGAGGCATGAGTGCAGTTCTGCCGCCGGATGGGATCGCCGTCGACCCCGCGCCGGGTGCGGGCGGGCAGGCCGCGCCGGGAACCACCAGTCCCGTCGTTCCGGACGCCGCTGCGGCGCCGGCCGCCGAAGCGACGCAGCCCTGGCGCCTGCCGCCGCGCGCGCCCCTGCTGACCCGCACCGGCTGGACCGCCTTCCTGCTCGCCCTGGTCGCCGTGTGCGCGCTCGCGCCCGTGCTCAACCTGGTGGTGCCGCAGTCCAGCGCCTTCCACCTGAGCGACTACGCCGTGGGCCTGGTCGGCAAGATCATGTGCTACGCCATCAGCGCGCTGGCGATGGACCTGATCTGGGGATACACCGGCATCCTGTCGCTGGGCCACGGCCTGTTCTTCGCGCTGGGCGGCTATGCCATGGGCATGTACCTCATGCGCCAGATCGGCCGCGACGGCAACTACAAGAGCGACCTGCCGGACTTCATGGTGTTCCTGGACTGGAAGGAGCTGCCCTGGCACTGGGCCCTGTCCGACAGCTTCCTCGCCACCTGCCTGCTGGTGGTCGCCGTGCCCGGCCTGGTGGCCTTCGTGTTCGGCTACTTCGCCTTCCGCTCGCGCATCAAGGGCGTGTACTTCTCCATCATCACGCAGGCGCTCACCTTCGCCGCCATGCTGCTGTTCTTCCGCAATGAGACCGGCTTCGGCGGCAACAACGGCTTCACCGACTTCAAGCGCATCGCCGGCATCGCCATCGCCACGCCGCACACGCGCATGGTGCTGTTCGTGGTCACCGGCCTGGTGCTGCTGGGCTTCTTCCTGTTCGCGCGCTGGCTGGTGGCCAGCAAGTTCGGCCGCGTGCTGCAGGCCATCCGCGATGCGGAGTCGCGCGTGATGTTCTCGGGCTACAACCCGGTCAGCTACAAGCTCGCCATCTGGACGCTCTCGGCCATCATGTGCGGCGTCGCGGGCGCGCTCTACGTGCCGCAGGTGGGCATCATCAACCCCGGCGAGATGAGCCCGGCCAACTCCATCGAGATCGCGGTCTGGGCCGCGGTCGGCGGCCGGGCTACGTTGCTCGGCCCCATCGTCGGCGCCTTCCTCGTCAACGGCGCCAAGAGCTGGCTGACGGTGGTCGCGCCCGAGTTCTGGCTGTACTTCCTGGGCGCGCTGTTCATCGCGGTGACGCTGTTCCTGCCGCAGGGCGTGGTGGGCCTGGCGCGCAGGCTCGGGAGGAAGTCATGACGCCCGACCTGATGGAAGAAGGCGCGCGCCGCCTGACGGCGCACGGCCAGCCTCCCGTTCCTGGCCGGACCGCATCGGGCGGACGCGCCGCCGGCTTCGCCCGGCCGGTGCTGCCCGGCGAGGTGGACACCACCCACGGACGCGTCCTGTACCTGGAGGACGTCAGCGTCAGCTTCGACGGCTTTCGCGCCATCAACAAGCTCTCGCTCGACATCGCGCCGGGCGAGCTGCGCTGCATCATCGGCCCCAACGGCGCCGGCAAGACCACGATGATGGACATCATCACCGGCAAGACCCGGCCGGATTCCGGCACGGTCTTCTTCGGCAGCACCATCGACCTGCTGCGCTACAAGGAAGCGCAGATCGCGCAGATGGGCATCGGCCGCAAGTTCCAGAAGCCGACGGTGTTCGAGATGCTCACGGTCTACGAGAACCTGGAGCTGGCGCTGAAGGCCGACAAGGGCGTGCAGACCTCGCTGTTCTTCCGGCCCGATTCGGAGCAGTCGGACCGCCTGGCCCACGTGCTGCGCACCATCCACCTGGCCGACAGCGTCGACCGCCTGGCCGGCACACTCAGCCACGGCCAGAAGCAGTGGCTGGAGATCGGCATGCTGCTGATGCAGGACCCCAAGCTGCTGCTGCTGGACGAGCCCGTCGCCGGCATGACCGACGAGGAAACCGCGCGCACCGCCGAACTGTTCCTCTCGCTCAAGGGCCACCACTCGCTGATGGTGGTGGAGCACGACATGAGCTTCATCAAGACCATCTCCGAAAAAGTGACGGTGCTGCACGAGGGATCGGTGCTGGCCGAAGGCACGCTGGAACAGGTGCAGTCGGACGAGCGGGTGATCGAGGTGTACCTGGG
>JAEZKX010000126.1 GCA_023436025.1 Pseudomonadota bacterium
CAGCGCACCTGCCAGCGCGGCCAGCGCGCCGGGCGACGGGCGGGTCGTGGTCATCCTCGACGTACTGCAGGAGCAGCGTGAGAAGGTGGTGGTGGGCCTCAACGCTTCCGGCCAGGTGCGCGAATTCCAGCTGCGCACGCGCCTGCAGTTCCGCGTGCGCACGCCGCAGGGGCGCGAGCTGATCCCGCCCACGGAGCTGCTGCAGACGCGCGACATCAGCTTCAACGAGGCCGCCGTGCTGTCGAAGGAAGCCGAGGAAGCGCTGCTGTACCGCGACATGCAGTCCGACCTGGTGCAGCAGCTGTTGCGCCGCCTGGCCGCCCTGCGCAGCGCGTAGCCCCGCGCGCCGCTGGCGCCCCGCGCGAGAGACCGCGCCCGGCCGCGTCCTACAGCGTCGCGGGCGCGTTCGTGCGAGGCTGGGGCCAACGCACGGAGGCTTGTCATGGACGCTGCCACGCATCCCGCCGCCCGGGACTTCATCGGCCAGGAAGCGCGCCACGGCGCGCGCAACTATGCGCCGGTGCCGGTGGTGATCGAGCGCGCGCGCGACTGCCTGGTGTGGGACGTCGCGGGCCGTGAATACGTCGACATGATGAGCGCGTACTCGTCGGTGAGCCACGGCCACCTGCATCCGCGCATCGTCGCCGCCGCCGGGCGCCAGCTGGAGAAGGTCGCGGTGATGTCCCGCGCCTACTACGGCACCACGCTCGGGCCGCTGCTGGAGAAGCTGTCCGCGCTCACCGGCTTCGAGCGGGCCCTGCCCATGAACACCGGCGCCGAGGCGGTGGAAACCGCCATCAAGTGCGCGCGCCGCTGGGGCCACCGCGTCAAGGGCATCGCCGACGGCGAGCAGCGCATCCTGGTGGCGCGCGGCAACTTCCACGGCCGCACCAGCACCATCATCGGCTTCTCCAGCGAAGAGGCCTACCGCGTCGGCTTCGGCCCCTTCGATGGCGGCTTCCAGCATTTCGACTACGGCAGCATGGACAGCGTGCGCGCCGCCGCCAGCCCCAATACCTGCGCCGTGCTGATCGAACCCATCCAGGGCGAGGCCGGCATCGTGCTGCCGCCGCCCGGCTTCTTCCAGGCACTTCGCGCGTGGTGCACCGAGCACCGCATCCTGCTGATCGACGACGAGGTGCAGGCCGGCCTGGGCCGCACCGGCCGCTGGTTCGCGTTCCAGCACGAAGGCATCCGGCCTGACGCGCTGGTGCTGGGCAAGGCGCTCGGCGGCGGGCTGCTGCCGGTCAGCGCCTTCTGCGCCGACGAGGCGGTGATGCAGGTGTTCGACCCCAACAGCCACGGCTCCACCTTCGGGGGCAATGCACTGGCGGCGGCGGTGGCGCTGGAGGGGCTGAAGGTGCTGGAGGAGGAGGGCCTGGTGGCGCAGTGCGCCGAGAAGGGCGACTACCTGCTTGGGCGCCTGCGCGAGCTGCAGGCCGAGGTGCGGCCGCTGATCCGCGAGGTGCGCGGCCGCGGCCTGTGGATCGGCGTCGACATCGAGCCGTCCTGCGGCACGGCGCGCGAGCTGGTGGAGCGGCTGGCGGCCGCCGGCGTGCTGTCCAAGGAGACGCACGAGACGGTGATCCGCTTCGCGCCGCCGCTGACCATCACGCACGACCTGATGGACCGGGCGGTGGAGGCCTTCGGCCAGGTGGCGCGCCAGAAGCACCGGGAGCTGGGCCTGGGCCGCAGGCAGGCGGAAGTGGCCTGAAGCCCGCCTGAAGCCCGCCAGCCCCGCGCCGATACACTTGGCGCCATGCAGCTTTCCGCCGCCCAACTGCCCCAGCACCTGCAGCGCGGCCTGAAGCCCCTGTACGTGCTGCACGGCGACGAGCCGCTGCTGCAGCAGGAGGCCGCCGACGCCATCCGCGCCGCCGCGCGCCAGCAGGGCTACACCGAGCGCTCCGTGCACACGGTTGCCGGCGCGCATTTCGACTGGAGTGCCGTGCTGGCCGCCGGCGGCTCGCTCAGCCTGTTCGCCGACAAGCAGATCCTCGAGGTCCGCATTCCCTCCGGCAAGCCGGGCAAGGAGGGCAGCGCCGCCTTGCAGCAGCTGGCCGAGCAGTCGGTCGGCAACGACGCCACCCTGACCCTGGTGCTGCTGCCGCGCCTGGACTTCCAGACGAGGAAGTCCGTCTGGTTCGCGGCCCTGGAAGGCAGTGGGGTGGGCATCGAGCTGCCGCCGGTGGAGCGTGCCGCCTTGCCGCAGTGGCTGGCGCAGCGGCTGGCGCAGCAGGGCCAGCGCGTGGTGGCGGGCGAGGAAGGCCAGCGCACGCTGCAGTTCTTCGCCGACCGGGTCGAGGGCAACCTGCTGGCCGCCCACCAGGAAATCCAGAAGCTGGGCCTGCTGCATCCGGCGGGCGAGCTGTCGTTCGAACAGGTCGAGGCCGCCGTGCTCAATGTGGCCCGCTACGACGTCTTCAAGCTGTCCGAGGCGGTGCTGGGCGGCCAGGTGGCCCGCGTGCAGCGCATGCTCGACGGCCTGCAGGCCGAGGGCGAGGCCGAGGTGCTGGTGCACTACACGCTCAGCGAGGACATCCGCGCGCTCAAGCGCGTCAAGGACGCCGTCGCCCTGGGACAGCCGCTGCCGCTGGCCCTGCGCGAGCAGCGGGTGTGGGGCGTGAAGGAGAAGCTCTTCGTGCGCATCCTGCCGGCGCTCAGCCCGGCCACCCTCGACAACCTGCTGCACGGCGCCCATGTGGTGGACGGCATCGTCAAGGGCCTGAAGGCGCCCGGCTGGCCCACCAACGGCTGGCAGGCCCTGCACAAGCTGGCGCTGGACCTCTGCCTGGCCGTCAAGGGCGCCCCCGTCCGGCCGGCCTAGGGCGCGCCTGATGCGCGGCCTGCCTGCACCCACCGGCGGCCGTGTTCCTCACCCTCCCCTAACAGGGGAAGGGGATAATGCGGGCATGAATGCCGTCAACATCGCCGAAACCATGGCCGGCCTCGGGCTGCAGGCCCGGGAGGCGTCGGCGCGCATGGCGCGGGCCACCGCGGCCGAGAAGTCCGCCGCCTTGCGCGCGCTGGCCGCGCTGCTGCGCGGCAACGTCCAGGCCCTGCAGTCCGACAACGCCCGCGACATCGAGCGTGCCACCGCCGCAGGCCTGGCCGCGCCCATGGTCGACCGGCTCAAGCTCACCCCGAAGGTGATCGAAACCCTGGCCGTCGGCTGCGAGCAGCTGGCAACCATGCCCGACATCATCGGCGAGGTGGTCGGCATGAAGCAGCAGCCCAGCGGCATCCGCGTGGGCCAGATGCGCGTGCCCCTGGGCGTGTTCGGCATGATCTTCGAAAGCCGCCCCAACGTGACGATCGAGGCCGCCAGCCTGTCGATCAAGAGCGGCAACGCCTGCATCCTGCGCGGCGGCTCCGAGGCGATCGAATCCAACAAGGCGCTGGCGCGGCTGGTGCAGCAGGCGCTGGAACAGGCCGGCCTGCCGGCCGAAGCGGTGCAACTGGTGCAGACCACCGACCGCGAAGCCGTCGGCCGCCTGATCGCCATGCCCGAATACGTCGACGTGATCATCCCGCGTGGCGGCAAGGGCCTGATCGAGCGCATCGCGCGCGAGGCCAAGGTGCCCGTCATCAAGCACCTCGACGGCAACTGCCACACCTATGTCGACGATCCCTGCGACATCGACATGGCGGTGAAGGTCGTGGACAACGCCAAGACGCAGAAGTACAGCCCCTGCAACGCCAGCGAAGGCTTGCTGGTGGCGCGCGGCGTGGCGGCCGCGTTCCTGCCGCGCATCGGCGCGGTGTTCGCGGCCAAGGAGGTCGAGATGCGCTGCGATCCCGAGGCCCTGGCGCTGCTGGCCGGCGTGCCGGGCGCCCGGCTGGTGGCGGCGACCGAGCAGGACTGGTCCGAGGAGTACCTCGCGCCCGTCATCAGCATCAAGGTGGTGGCCGGCGTCGACGAGGCCATCGCGCACATCAACCGCTATTCCTCGCACCACACCGACGCCATCCTCACGCGCGACCATGTCCATGCCCAGCGCTTCCTGCGCGAGGTGGATTCGGCCAGCGTGATGGTCAATGCCAGCACGCGCTTCGCCGACGGCTTCGAGTACGGGCTGGGCGCGGAGATCGGCATCAGCACCGACAAGTTCCATGCCCGCGGGCCGGTGGGCATCGAGGGGCTGACGTCGCTGAAATGGATCGTGCTGGGAGAAGGCGAAATCCGCGCCTGAGCCATGGTTCCCCACCTCATCACCGCACTGACCGGCCCGATCAACGAACTCGAGCAGCGGATCCTCGACTCCATGCCGGCGATCGAGCGCTGGTTCCGCCTGGAATGGATGGAGCACACGCCGCCCTTCTACAGCTCGGTCGACATCCGCAATGCGGGCTTCAAGCTGGCGCCGGTGGACACCAACCTGTACCCGGGCGGCTGGAACAACCTCACGCCCGAGATGCTGCCGCTGGCGGTGCAGGCGGCCATGGCGGCCATCGAGAAGATCTGCCCCGAGGCCAAGAACCTGCTGGTGATCCCGGAGAACCACACCCGCAACACGTTCTACCTGAGCAACGTGGTGCAGCTGCAGCGCATCTTCCACATGGCGGGCCTCAACGTTCGGGTCGGCTCGATCGATCCGGCCATCAAGAAGCCCACCACCGTCTCGCTGCCGACCGGCGACACGGTGACGCTGGAGCCGGTGGTGCGCACCAAGCGCCGGCTGGGGCTGAAGAACTTCGACCCCTGCACCATCCTGCTGAACAACGACCTGTCGGCCGGCCCCCCTGGCATCCTGGAAGACCTGCACGAGCAGTACCTGCTGCCGCCGCTGCATGCGGGCTGGTCGGTGCGGCGCAAGAGCCGCCACTTCCAGAGCTACGAGGAAGTGGCCAAGCGCTTCGGCAAGATGCTGGGCATCGACCCCTGGCTGATCACGCCCCTGTTCAACAGGTGCAGTGACCTCGACTTCACCAAGGAAGACGGCCTGGAGTGCCTGCGCACCAACGTCGAAGCGCTGCTGGCCAAGATCCGCAAGAAGTACAAGGAATACGGCATCAACGAAAAGCCGTTCGTGATCGTCAAGGCCGACAACGGCACCTACGGCATGGGCATCATGACCGTGCGCGACGTCAAGGACCTCGACGGGCTGAGCCGGCGCACCAAGAACAAGATGTCGGTGACGAAGGACGGCCAGCAGGTCGACAGCGTCATCATCCAGGAAGGCGTGCTGACCGCGGAACGCATCAACGAGGCCGTGGCCGAACCGGTGGTCTACATGATGGACCGCTACGTGGTGGGCGGCTTCTACCGCGTGCATGCCGAGCGCGGCGACGACGAGAACCTCAACGCGCCGGGCGCGAGCTACGTGCCCCTGGCCTTCGCCGAGAGCACGCGCCTGCCCCAGCCGGGCCACAAGCCGGGCGCCAGCGCCCCCAACCGCTTCTACATGTACGGCGTGATCGGCCGCCTGGCCATGCTGGCCGCCAGCTACGAACTGGAAGCGACGGACCCCGAGGCCGAGGTCTACGACTGACGCGAGGGCGGGGAGCCGCAGCGGGCATCCCCCGAACAGCCAATGCGGACAGCCGGACGCAAAAGTCGCGAAGGTTGCGCAAAAGTCGCAAAAGAAGAGCCAAGAAGTAGTTTCTTTGGCTGTCCTTTTGCGAGCTTTTCGCCCTTTCGCGACTTTTGCGTATGGCTGTTCGGAGTTGCTGCGCTGCAACAACAGCGCAACACGCCGAACGCCGCAGGCGCACAATAGCCGCTCCCTGTTCTAGACCCGACGGCCGCGCGCCGAGCGGGCCGGTGCGTGCAGAATTCCAAATCATCGCTCGCGGCGCTCACGCTCGGCGCCATCGGCATCGTCTATGGCGACATTGGCACCAGCGTGCTGTACGCGCTCAAGGTGCTGTTCGGCACGGGCCATGTCCCGCTCACCGCCGCCAACGTCTACGGCGTGCTGTCGATGGTCTTCTGGACCATCACGGTCATCGTCTCGCTCAAGTACGTCACGCTGATCCTGCGCGCCGACAACAACGGCGAAGGCGGCCTAATCGCCATGCTGGCCCTGGCGTCCAACGCGGTGCACGACCGGCCCGAGCTGCGCAAGGTGTTGCTGGCCGTGGGCATCTTCGGCACCGCCATCTTCTACGGCGACGGCGTCATCACGCCGGCGATCTCGGTGCTGTCGGCGGTCGAAGGGCTGGAGCTGCTGTCGCCGGCCTTCACGCCCTACGTCATGCCGGCTTCGCTGGCCATCATCTTCCTGCTGTTCTTCGTGCAGAAGAAGGGCACCACCGGCATCGGCCGCTTCTTCGGGCCGATCTGCGCGGTGTGGTTCCTCACCATCGCGGCGCTGGGCGTGCCGCACATCGTGGCCCATCCCGAGGTGCTGGGCGCCCTGAGCCCGCACCATGCGCTGCGCTTCGCCTTCCAGAACCCCGGCACCACCTTCGTGCTGCTGGGCGCGCTGGTGCTGTGCGTGACCGGTACCGAGGCGCTGTACGCCGACCTGGGCCACTTCGGCAAGAAGCCGATCCGGCTGGCCTGGTTCGCCCTGGTGATGCCGTCGTTGCTGGTCAACTACTTCGGCCAGGGGGCGCTGCTGCTGCAGAACCCGCAGGCGCTGGAGAACCCCTTCTACCGCCTGGCGCCCGAGTGGCTGCTGGTCCCGCTGGTGATCCTGGCCACGGCGGCGACCGTGATCGCCTCGCAGGCGCTGCTGTCGGCGGCCTTCTCGGTGACCAAGCAGGCGATCCAGCTCGGCTACCTGCCGCGCATGCGCATCCTGCACACCTCGGTGCGCGAAACCGGCCAGGTCTACGTGCCGGTGGTGAACTGGAGCCTGTTCGCCGCCATCGTCATCGCCGTCATCCTGTTTCGCAACTCCACCAACCTGGCCGCGGCCTACGGCATCGCCGTGACGACGGACATGCTGATCACCACGGTGCTGACCTTCTTCGTGATCCGCTATGCGTGGAAGCTGCCGCTGGCGCTGTGCGTGGCCGCCACCGGCACGTTCTTCGTGGTGGACTTGCTGTTCTTCGCCTCCAACGTCCTCAAGCTCGATGATGGCGGCTGGTTCCCGGTGCTGATCGGCATCGGCATGTTCACGATCATGACGACCTGGAAGCGCGGCCGCGCGGTGCTGAGCGAGAAGATCAGCAGCGACGCCATCGACCTCAAGAGCTTCCTGGAGTCGGTGTTCGTCAGCCCGCCCATGCGGGTGCAGGGCACGGCGGTGTTCCTCACCGCGGAGCCGGGGCACGTGCCCAACGCGCTGCTGCACAACCTGAAGCACAACAAGGTGCTGCACGCGCAGAACTTGTTCGTCACCGTGCGCTACCACGAGGTGCCCTGGATCGCCATGGACCGCCGCATCGAGATCGAGACGCTGGGCCACGACTGCTGGCAGGTGATGCTGCATTACGGCTTCAAGAACGACCTGGACATCCCGCGCGCGCTGGAACGCATCCGCGGCCATGGCTGCGAGCTGGAGCCCATGACCACCAGCTACTTCCTCTCGCGCGACGTGGTGGTGCCCACCCTGGGCGGTGGCATGCAGCCCTGGCGCGAGAAGCTGTTCGCCCAGATGCACCGAAGCGCGGGCGCGGCCGCGGACTTCCTGAACCTGCCGAGCAATTCGGTGGTGGAGCTGGGGTCGAAGATCGAGATCTGAAGCGGGGGCGGCTGGTCAGGGCCGTCACGGTGGGCACGTGCATGGCGCCTGGGTCTCCCTGCGCCGCCCACCAGCGCGCCGGCTTCGAGCAGGGCATGCGCCCGGCGTGCTGCCGGTGCCCCCCAAGGCACGCAATCCCCTTCACCAGCTGTTCCCCTTGATGGGTGAGCCCTTGCGGCGTCGACCAGGCGCAGGGGCGGCCGTCCCGACGTCTGGCGGTTGAGCTCTTGCGGGACTTATGGTCTTATCCGGCAGAGGAGGGCGGAGTCCCCATGCGGAATATGAAGACGCGAATTGACGGCCGGACGAATCAGCCGGATGGGCCGGCGCGCGAGGCGTGGCGCGCTCTTCGAGGGGCAGGGCATCCCGCTTTATTCCGCAGTTGCGGAATATGCGTGGGGTGGGTGCGGACTACATTACGTTAGGCCTCGCTATGCGCATGTCTTTGCTAAGGCACCTTTCATCCAAGCTTCGCCGCCCCGCGGTTCCGGCGCTACCCGTCCCTCCGCGGTTATCGATCGAGCAGCAGTTCGTACTCCTCCGCAGCGAACTCCGAAACTCCGAAGAGCGAGGTCCGCTTAGCGAGTTGGTGATGACGCACTTTGCAGGGCGAGTGGCCGACGTCGGCCGCTTGTTCACTATCACCCGAGATCAGTATCTACAGTGGGCGCGCCGACTTCCCGCGTCCGCATTCGTCGCGACTGAACCTAGTCTTCGCGACGACTTCTATTTGCTGGAGCGCAGCGGGCGGTGGTGCCTCGTGGCCCAGGAGCGAGGGATGGAGAACTGGAAAATGGAGTTCGATTCGAAGGAACTCGCGCTCGAGCACGCAATTCGGCACCTGTCGCCCTACTCGGTATACGAGCATCTGGAACCGGGCAGCGATGCCTAACAGGTCGGTCGACTCGGACACGTTGCGGCAATGCGCCGCGAGGTGCCGTTGGATATCCTGCAG
>JAEZKX010000163.1 GCA_023436025.1 Pseudomonadota bacterium
GCCCCGAGGGCGCGCTCGATGGCGCCGCGGGACTCTTTCCCGTGTATTTCGGTGCGCAGGCCACGCCGGCGCAGCGCGAAACGCTGCTGGAAACCGGGACGTGGCACGCCGATGCGATCCAGCTGAAGCCGTGGCCCAGTTGCCGCCTCTCGCATCCCTACGTCGCCGCGGCGCTCGCCTTGCGTCGCGAAGCGGGGCCGGCACAGCCGGCGCGCATCGAGGCGCACGTCAACGCATCGGCCGCCAAGTTGTGCGGGCCGCTCGCCGAGCGCCGGCGCCCCGCCACGCTGCAGGACGCCAAGTACAGCATCCCCTGGATGATCGCCTTTACGCTGGTGTATGGCCGCGTCGACCTGTCCGTGCTCGGCCCGGCCGCATTGGCGGACGAGCGCGTGCTCGAGCTCGCGCAACGCGTCGAGGTGTGGGAGACGCTGCCGGACCGCCCCGGCCATCCGCCCGCGCGCATCCGCGTGCGCACCGCGGACGGGCGCCACCTCGAGAGCCCGGCGGACATCGAGCGCGTGGCCGACGGCATGGGTGAAGAGGGTGCGCGCGGCAAGTTCGATGCGTGCCTCGCGTACGCGGGCCTGGCGCCCGCGCAGAGCGAAGCGTTGTGGACGCGGCTGCTCGCGCTGCCGAGCGAACCGTGCGTGGACTTCCTGTTCGACGCGGGCGCCCGCCGCTGAGGCGCGTATTCAGCGCCGGCGAAATATCAATTCGGCTTCCCTGTCTTTCCGGCTGCCGCCGAGCCGCCGATGATGAGGGCTTCCCCAAGGATGAAAAGATGATTGCTAACCAGGAATTCGATGTGGTCGTCGCCGGCTGCGGCGTCGCCGGCCTGTCCGCCGCGGTTTCCGCCGCGGAGCAGGGCGCGCGCGTGGTGGTGCTGGAGCGCGCCACCCGCGAGGAACGCGGCGGCCAAAGCCGCTACACCGAGGCCTACCTGCGCATGAAGAGCCTGACGGAAGTCAGCGACGACTTCGAGACGCACCTGGCCGAGAACGGTTCCGGTGCGGTCGATCCCGAACTCGTCGAGGACGCCGCGAGTTCGCAGGCCTCGCCGCTGGCGCGTGCGCTGAGCATCGCAGACCCCAACTTCATCGAGTGCTTCTCCGAGAAGGCCGGCGAGACCATCGCGTGGCTGCAGGGCATGGGCGTGCGTTTCGACTTCCTGCCGACGCAGTTTCTCACCAAGTCGCAGCCGCGCCTGCTGCCGGTGGGCGGCGGCGCCGCGCTGGTGGAAGCGCTGGCCGCGGGTGCCGAGAAGCTCGGCGTGCACTTCCTGTACGAGACCACGGCGCTGGACCTGGTGCACGACGATAGCGGCCGCGTGGTCGGCCTGAAGGTGCGCCAGGGCGCCAGGCAGGCCGTGCTGAGTGGCGAGGTGGTGCTGGCCTGCGGCGGCTTCGAAGGAAACGCGGAGATGATGACGCGTTACGTCGGCCCACGCTCGGTGTACCTGCGCCCGGTCTGCAAGGGCGCCTACTACAACCGCGGCGAAGGCATCGCGATGGCGCTGGCTGCCGGTGCGGCCGGCAGCGGGGAGTTCGGCAGCTACCACGCCGAGCCGGTGGACCCGCGCTCGGGCATCGCCGAACCGTCCATTTTCATCTTCCCCTACGGCATCCTGGTCAACCTGGAAGGCCGTCGCTTCACCGACGAGGCGCCCGGTACGGTGGACGCCTTCTACGAGCGCGTCACGCGCCGCATCTACGAACAATCGAAGGGCACGGCATGGGTGGTGCTGGATGCGCGGCACCAGCGCATCCCCAACTACAAGCTGGGCATCCGCACCGACAAGCCCCCGGTCGTGGGCCAGACGCTTGCCGAACTCGCCGGCAAGATCGACGTGCCTGCCGACGCACTGGAAACCACGGTGCGCGAGTACAACGCCGCCTGCCAACCGGGCGAGTGGAAGCCGCTGGAGCTGGACGGCGTGGCCACCCGGGGGCTGGTGCCGCCCAAGTCGAACTGGGCCGTGCCGCTCGACCAGGGGCCCTTCCACGCCTACCCGATCATCTCGTCGAACGTGTTCACCTTCGGCGGCCTGAAGATCGACACGGCGGCGCGCGTGCTGCACGGCGACGGCGACCCGATGCCCGGCCTGTATGCGGCCGGCGAGATCGTGGGCCTCTACTACGGAAACTACACGGGCGCGACCTCGGTGCTCAAGGGCATGGTGTTCGGCCGTATCGCCGGCCGCACCGCCGCCGCCGCGAGGGGCCAGGTGGCCGCATGACGCAGGCGCACGACTTCGCCGACCGCGTGGCTCTGGTCACGGGCGGGCAGGGCGTCATTGGCAGCGCGCTGGTGGCGGCCCTGCGCGGACGCGGCGCTACCGTGGTCAGCGTCGACGGCGCCGCCGAACGGTCCTGGGCCGACGCGGCCGCCGCGGAGCTCGCGGAAATGACCCTGCGCCTGGACGTCACCGACCCGGCGGCGGTCGCGGGTCTGGTGCAACGCATCGAAGCCGAGCTCGGCAAGGTGGACCTACTCGTCAATGTCGCCGGCGTGGTGTCCTTCGGCAGCGCGCAGCAGCTGCGCGCCGAGGAATGGAACCGCGTCATCGGCATCAACCTGACGGGCTCCTTCCTGGCCTGCCAGGCCGTGATGGCCGGCATGAAGCGCCAGGGTTTCGGTCGCATCATCAACATCGGCTCCGTGGTCGGTAAGAACGCCGGCAACGCGCGCCCGTGGATCGACGCCTCCGAGCAGGAGCGCGCCGGCAACGTGGCCTACGGTGTGTCGAAGGCGGGCGTGCATGCCATGACCGCGTACCTGGCGAAGGAGTTGGCCGCGCACGGGGTGACGGTCAACGCCGTGGCGCCCGGCCCGGTCGCCACCGCCATGACCACCAGCTTCCCCGCGCAGCTGAAGGCGCTGATCCCCGTGGGCCGCATGGGCACCGCGGCGGACGTCGTCCACGCCGCGCTGTTCCTCGCCTCGCGCGATGCCGGCTTCATCACCGGCGAAATCCTCGACGTCAACGGCGGCATGTTCTGCGACTGAACGCGCCGCCATCCTTTCCTTCCTGAATCCCACCCCTGAAAAGCAAGACATGAAGTCCATCTACCTGATCCTAGACATGCAGAACGACCTGGTCCACGAGGACGGCCCCAACGGCAAGTCGCCGATGGGCGAGCAGGTGCGCGCGCGCCGCGTCGTGGAGAACACCGCCGCCGCGCTGAAGAAGGCGCGCGCCGCCGGAATTTCCGTCGGCTTCGTCCGCGTGGGCTTCTCCCCCGAGTACCAGGAATGCCCGAGGAACTCCCCCGTGTTCTCCGGCGCGCCCAAGGTCGGCCTGTTCAAGCTCGGTTCCTTCGGCACCGAAATCCATGCGGCGCTCGAACAGAAGCCCGGCGACGTGCAGGTCGTCAAGCACCGGGTCAGCCCCTTCTACTCCACAACCCTCATGGCGCAGCTGAGCGCCGCCGGCATCCAGCGCATCTACTGCTCCGGCGTCTCCACGCAGGCGGTGGTGCAGGCCGCTGTGCGTGACGGCCACGACCGCGACTTCGACATGGTGGTGCTGGAGGACGCGTGCTGCGCGCACTCCGAGGAGGAGCACAAGAACTCCATGGGCAGCATCGCCCGCTTCTGTCGCGTAACCACCTCGGCCGACGTGGACTTCACCGCCTGAGAGCGAAGCCGCCCATGTCGATTCGCATCTGGCACCAGAGCTTCACGGTCCTGCAGGACCTGGGCGCCTACGACGCCGCGCTGAAAGCCCACTTCCGCAAGGTGGCGCGCGCGGACACGGAAGTCGTCATGCACGGCATGCGGCCGGGCACCTATCCGAGCAACTATCCCGGCACCGACATCCGCTACGCGTCGGTGCAGCACCTGCACTCGCTGCAGTTCGTGGAAGCGGGCGTGACGGCGGAGCGCGAAGGCTACGACGCCTACGCCATCAGCACGCTGCCGGACCCCGCGCTGCGCGAGATCCGCTCGATGCTGGGCATCCCCGTCGTAGGCTACGGTGAGTCGGCCATGCTGACGTCTTGTCTGCTGGGGCGGCGCTTCGCGGTGATGGTGTTCATCAGCGAACTCACCGACCTGATCGCCGACAACGTGCGCAAGTACGGCCTGTCCGAGCGCTTCGCCGGCGTCAGTGACGTGGGCTTCCGCTTCACCGACGTGCTGGAGGGCTTCGGCAAGCCGGGGCCGCTGATCGAGCGCTTCCGTGCCGCCGCCCGCGAGCGCATCGCCGCTGGCGCTGACGTGATCATCCCCGGCGAGGCGCCCCTGTGCGTGCTGCTGGCCACCCACGGGATCTCCGAGGTCGATGGCGTGCCGGTACTCGACTCGCTGTCCTGCTGGGTCAAGCAGGCCGAGATGCTGGTGGACCTGAAGCGCCAGAGCGGCGTACAGCGTTGCCAGCGCGGCTACTTCAACGAGCGGCCCCCCGCCGAGCGCGTGGACCAGCTGATGGCCTTCTACGGCCGCGGGAACGTCGCATGAAGAAGATCGACGCAGGATTCGTCGTCGCCGGCGGCGGCGCCGCGGGCTTCGCGGCCGCACTGGAGGCTGCGCAGCGCGGCGGCGAGGTGCTGCTGCTGGAGAAAATGGACGAGATCGGCGGGTCGTCCGCCATGAGCGGCGGCTGCCTCGCCTTTGCGGGCACCGACCTGCAGGAGGCCGCCGGCGTGGAGGACTCCCCCGCGCTGCTCAAACGCGACCTGCTGGAAGTCGGCCAGCACCAGAATGACGAAGCGCTGGTGGATGCCTACGTGAGCGCCCAGTTGCAGACCTACGCATGGCTGCGCGCCCAGGGCGTGGAGTTCAGCCGGTCCATCGACGCGTCGTCGGGGCAGTCGGTCCCGCGCGTGCATACGGTCGATCCCGCCGACATGGTGCGCACGCTCGCCGCGCGCTGCCGCGAGACGGGTCGCGTGCGCGTGCTCATGGGAACGCGCGCCACGCGCCTGCTGCGCCGCGATGAATCGTCGCCGGTGACCGGCCTGGTGGCCGAAGATCCCGACGGGGCGCTGGAAATCCACGCGCGCGACGGCGTGCTGTTGGCCAGCGGCGGCTTCTGCCGCAACGCGGAGATGGTCAACCAGTTCGCGCCGCATTACGCGGAAGCCGTGTTCGTCGGCGGCGAGGGCAACGTGGGCGACGGCCTGCGCATGGCGTGGAAGCTGGGCGCGGACCTGCGCGACATGGCCTACATCAAGGGCACCTTCGGCAAGCACCCGACCGACACGCACAACAACCACAGCTGCCTGGCTGTCTACAAGGGGGCGATCGCCGTCAACCAGGACGGCAAGCGCTTCGTCGACGAGTCGGTATCGTACAAGTTGCTGGGCGACGCGGTCATGGCGCAGCCGTACCACACGGGCTACCAGATCTTCGACCAGCCGATCTTCGACAGCGGCGACGATCGCGTGCGGATCCTCGACTTCAACCGCCGCATGGAAGAGGGCCTCGTGATCAAGGCCGACACGTTGGAAGCGCTGGCGCGTCAGATCGAAGTGCCGTGGGACGCCCTGTGCGCGACGGTCGAGCGCTACAACCGTGCGGTGGACGCGGGCCAGGACGAGGAGTTCGGCCGCACGGCGCTCGTGCACCGGCACGGCGTGCTGCGCCGCATCGAGCAGGGGCCGTTCTACGCCTACCCGTCGACAGCGGCCGTGTTCGGAACCTACTGCGGCGTGCGGGTCGATCCCGGCATGCGAGTGATCGACGTCTTCGGCGCGCCTATCGAAGGACTGTACGCGGCCGGCGAGATGGTCGGCGGCTTCCACGGCGGCGCGTACATGACCGGCTCGGCGCTGGGCAAGGCGGTCGTCTTCGGGCGGCTGGCGGCGCGCAGTGTCGTGCGCGAGCCGCAAGCGCTCGCGGCCTGAGGCCGGGGCGCTGGCGGTCTAGCTGTGAAGCTTCAATAGGTTGTATCTGTGGTTCACCCGGACTGAGTCTGGGAGACTGGAAGTCGCCAAACACCCAGATCTCTCAGGAAACAGCCGGATGAACACCCATAAGAATGCCCGACTTATGTTCGCTCGTCGCGTGCAAATGGTTCGAGATATGACCGAAGGGGGCCTGAATGCCTGTGAAGCTGCCTGCCGCCACGGAGTGACACCACCGACTGCGCGCAAGTGGCTGGGCCGCTTCCTGGCCGAGGGGGAGGCCGCGTTGGGTGACGCATCTTCCAGGCCCAAACGCTCGCCCAGAGCGATCGAGCCTGGCAAGGCGTTGCTCATTGTGGAGCTGCGTCAGCGCCGGATGCTGCAGTCGCGTATTGCTCAATCGGTGGGGGTTTCAGAAGCCACAGTCAGCCGGGTGTTGGCCAGGGCAGGACTCTCGAAGCTGTCGGACCTGCAGCCGCGCGAGCCGGTGCAGCGCTACGAGCACGCCGAAGCGGGAGACTTGCTGCACATCGACACCAAGAAGCTCGGGCGCATCGAGCGACCAAGCCACCGCGTCACTGGCAACCGCAAGGACAGCGTCGAGGGAGCCGGATGGGAGTACCTGTTCGTTGCCGTTGACGACCACGCCAGGGTGGCCTTTACGGCCATGCACCCGGACGAGCGCAAGGAAAGCGCGGTGCAGTTCCTGCGCGACGCGGTGGCCTACTACAACCGCCTGGGCGTGACGATCAAGCGCCTGTTGACGGACAACGGCTCGGCGTTTCGCGCCAAGGAATTCCGCCTGGCTTGCCAGCAGTTGGGCATCACGCACAAGTTCACCCGAGCCTACCGACCGCAAACCAACGGCAAGGCCGAGCGGTTCATCCAGTCGGCGCTGCGCGAGTGGGCCTATGGCTGGACGTACCAGAACTCGGCGCAGCGACGAGAGGCGCTACACAGCTGGCAGCACCACTACAACTGGCACCGCCCGCACCACGGCATCGGCCGTGTGGCCCCCATGTCGCGGCTTCCCGGACCAAGATATAACCTCTTGACGGCTCACATCTAGCGCTGGCCGAGCGCCTTCACCGCGATCGGCGTGCGGGCGCTGGGCCGCCGTTCCGTGTCGAGCACCTCGAACAGGAACTCGGTGAAGGCGCGCACCTTCACCGAATTGGCGCGGGTCTTCGGCGTCACCAGGAAGAAGGTCTTCTTCGGCAGCTGCCAGTCCGGGTAGACCTGTACGAGCTTGCCCTCGTGGAGCTTGCGCAGGGCGAAGATGTCCAGCGTGCAGGCCACGCCGACCCCGCCTTCGACCGCGGCGAGCACGGCGTCGCTGCTGTTGAAGTGCAGCGGGCCTTCCGGCCGCAGGTCGATCTGTTCCTCGCCTTTCGCCAGGCGCCAGCGATTCGGGTGCTGGCGTTCTTCCGGCAGGATGCCCAGGCACAGCTTGGGGTCCAGCTGGCCGGGGTGCGCCGGCAGCTTGCTCGCCAGTTTCGGCGCGCAGCAAAGCACGTAGGGGCTTTCGTAGATCGGCCGCGCCACGAGGTCGGCGTCCTCCACGTGGTCCATACGGATGGCCACGTCGATGGCGCGCTCTATCATGTGGTGCGGCTGGTTCGTCAGCGTGACGGCCGCCGAGATGTCCGGGTAGCGGCGCGCGAATTCGGGCAGCGCGGGGCACAGCAGCGCGTGGCCTAGCGAGATCGGCGTTTCAATGTGCAGCCAGCCGCGCAGTTCGCCCATGCGCGTGCGCACCTCCTCCTCCGTCTCCGCCAGCGACTGCAGCAGCTCGCGCGCGCGGGGCAGGTACAGCTGGCCCTCCTCGGTGAGGCGCAGGCGGCGCGTGTCTCGGTGGATCAGCGTGACGTTGAGGTGCTTTTCCAGGTTGCGCACGCAGGTCGTGACCGTGGCGTTGGCAAGATCGAGCGATTCCGCCGCGCGCGAAAAGCTGCCGCATTCGGCAACGCGGACGAAGACCTCCATGGCCCAGAGCTTGTCGATGGCAGACCTCTTGATGGTGAACGGGAGGTCTGCCATTCTAGGTCGTCAGAGCAAGGTGATCGTTTCCGGCACGGCGGCGAACAGGTCGGCTTCCAGGCCGTAGTCGGCCACGCTGAAGATCGGCGCTTCCGGATCCTTGTTGATGGCCACGATCACCTTGGAGTCCTTCATGCCGGCCAGGTGCTGGATGGCGCCGGAGATGCCC
>JAEZKX010000164.1 GCA_023436025.1 Pseudomonadota bacterium
GGGCATCTCCGGCGCCATCCAGCACCTGGCCGGCATGAAGGACTCCAAGGTGATCGTGGCCATCAACAAGGATCCGGAAGCGCCGATCTTCAGCGTGGCCGACTACGGCCTGGAAGCCGACCTGTTCCAGGCGGTGCCGGAACTGATCGAGAAGCTGTAAGACGTAGGGGCCAGGGCTGGGGGCTGGAGACTAGGGAATACAGCCTGGCTCCGCCCTGGTCCTGCCCCGGCGCGCAGCTCCCCTAGCCCCCCAAACAAGCCCCTGGAGTCCCCATGACCTTCCGCGCCCCCCTGCGCGACATGCTGTTCGACATCGAGCACCTGGCCGGTATCGACGAAATTGCCAAGCTGCCCGGCTTCGAGGAAGCCGGCCTCGAGACCGCGCAGGCCGTGCTGGAAGAATGCGCGAAGTTCAACGAAGGCGTGGTCGCGCCCCTGAACGTCGAGGGTGACCGCAACCCCTCCGCCTGGAAGGACGGCCAGGTCATCACCACGCCCGGCTTCGCCGAGGCCTACCGCCAGTACGCCGAGGGCGGCTGGCAGGGGCTGCAGCACCCGGCCGACTTCGGCGGCCAGGGCCTGCCCAAGACCATCGGCGCCGCCTGCGGCGAGATGCTCAACTGCGCCAACCTCAGCTTCGCGCTGTGCCCGCTGCTGACCGACGGTGCCATCGAGGCGCTGCTCACCGCCGGCTCCGACCAGCTCAAGGCGACCTACCTCGAGAAGCTGGTGACCGGCGCCTGGACCGGCACCATGAACCTGACCGAGCCGCAGGCCGGCAGCGACCTGGCGCTGGTGCGCACCCGCGCGGAGCCGCAGCCCGACGGCACCTACAAGGTCTTCGGCACCAAGATCTTCATCACCTACGGCGAGCACGACATGGCGGACAACATCGTCCACCTGGTGCTGGCCCGCATCCCCGGCGCGCCCGAGGGCGTCAAGGGCATCAGCCTGTTCGTGGTGCCCAAGTTCCTGGTCAACGACGACGGCAGCCTGGGCGCGCGCAACGACGTGCACTGCGTGAGCATCGAGCACAAGCTGGGCATCAAGGCCTCGCCGACGGCGGTGCTGCAGTTCGGCGACCACGGCGGCGCCACCGGCTTCCTGGTCGGCGAGGAGAACCGCGGCCTCGAATACATGTTCATCATGATGAACGCCGCGCGCTACGCGGTGGGCGTGCAGGGCATCGCCATCGCCGAGCGGGCCTACCAGAAGGCCGTGGCCTATGCGCGCGACCGCGTGCAGTCGCGCCCGGTCGATGGTTCCGTGGCCGGCTCCGCCGCCATCATCCACCACCCCGACGTGCGCCGCATGCTGATGACCATGCGCGCCTACACCGAGGGCTGCCGCGCCATGGCCAGCGTGGCCGCGGCCGCCTACGACGCCGCCCACCACCACCCGGACGCCGCCGCGCGCAAGCAGAACCAGGCCTTCTACGAGTTCCTGGTGCCGCTGGTGAAGGGCTACAGCACCGAGATGAGCCTGGAGGTCACCTCGCTGGGCGTGCAGGTGCACGGCGGCATGGGCTTCATCGAGGAGACGGGCGCCGCCCAGTACTACCGCGATGCGCGCATCCTGCCGATCTACGAAGGCACGACCGCGATCCAGGCCAACGACCTGGTGGGCCGCAAGACCCTGCGCGACGGCGGCCAGACGGCCCGCGCGATCGCGGCGCAGGTGGAAGCCACCGAGGCCGCGCTGGCCGGGCGCGACAGCGATGCCGCGCGCGCCGTTGCCACGCGGTTGGCGGCTGCCCGCAAGGCGTTCCTCGACGTGGTCGACTACATCGCCCAGCAGGGCAAGGCCTCGCCCAACGCGGTGTTCGCAGGATCGGTGCCCTACCTGATGCTGGCCGGCAACCTGGTGTGCGGCTGGCAGCTGGCCCGTTCGCTCCTGGTGGCCGAGGACCTGTTGCGCCAGGGACAGGACGCCGAGTTCATGCGTGCGAAGATCGCCACGGCGCGCTTCTACGCCGAGCACATCCTGGCCAAGGCGCCGGGTGTGCGCGACAGCATCGTGGAAGGCGCGGACAGCGTCACCGCGCTGCCGCTCGACGCCTTCTGACCGCGACAAGAACGAGGAGACCCATGTACAAGCTGCCCAGCGCCCTGCAAAGGCTCGCCCTGCCGGTGATCGGCTCGCCGCTGTTCATCATCAGCAATCCCAAGCTGGTGATCGCGCAGTGCAAGGCGGGCATCGTCGGCTCCATGCCCGCGCTCAACGCCCGTCCCGCGGCGCAGCTGGACGAGTGGCTGCACGAGATCGAGGAAGCGCTGGCGGCGCACAACCGCGACCATCCCGACCAGCCGGCGGCGCCCTATGCGATCAACCAGATCGTGCACAAGAGCAACGACCGCCTGGAGCACGACATGGAGGTGGTGGTCAAGCGCAAGGTGCCGGTGGTGATCACCTCGCTGGGCGCGCGCACCGACGTCAACGAAGCCATCCACGGCTACGGCGGCGTGGTGCTGCACGACATCATCAACAACGCCTTCGCCCGCAAGGCCATCGAGAAGGGCGCCGACGGCCTGATCGCGGTGGCCGCGGGCGCCGGCGGCCATGCCGGCATCAAGAGCCCCTTCGCCCTGGTGCAGGAGATCCGCCAGTGGTTCGACGGGCCCGTCGCCTTGTCCGGCGCGATCGCCACCGGCGGCGCCGTGCTGGCCGCGCAGGCCATGGGCGCCGACTTCGCCTACATCGGCTCGGCCTTCATCGCCACCGAGGAGGCGCGCGCCAGCGAGGCCTACAAGCAGGCCGTGGTGGATGGCAATTCGGACGAGATCGTCTACTCCAACCTGTTCACCGGCGTGCACGGCAACTACCTCAAGGCGAGCGTGCGCGCCGCCGGGCTCGATCCCGACAACCTGCCCGAGAGCGATCCCAGCAAGATGAACTTCGGCGGCGACGCCAAGAAGGCCTGGAAGGACATCTGGGGCTGCGGCCAGGGCATCGGCGCCATCGACCGCGTGCGGCCTGCCGCTGAATTCGTGGCCCAGCTCCAGCGTGAATACCAGGAGGCGCGGGCGCGGCTGTGCACCTGAACGCCTGAACGCCTGAAGAGCGCGCTCGGGCGGGGCCGTCTCAGGGCTTCAGCGCCTCCTGCGCCAGCTGGCGCGCCTGTTCCAGCTTCTCGCGGCGGCGCGCGCCGTCGGCCTGGATGGAGGCGATGCGCTGCTCGATGCGCGCCTTGCCTTCGGCGTTGGCCTTCTTCGCCTGCTCCTGCAGCGCCTGCACCTTGGCGTCGACCTGCTCGCCGTAGTGCGTCAGGCGCGCATTGGCCTTGTCCAGCGCCGCCTGCAGCTTCTGCTCTGCGCCTTCGAGCTCCTTCTGCATCGCTTCCTTCTGGTCGGCCGCCTTGGCATCGAACTCGGCGCGGCGCCGCTTGAGTTCGCCGCTCGCCTTGTCCAGGTTGCGCTCCATTTCCTCATCGACGAAATCGTCGCGCCATTGGCGCAGCACGGTTCCGCCCACCTGCTCCATCCGGCTGTCCAGGGGTGTCTGCCAGTCCTCGGACAGCTCGGCGGCGATGGCCACCGTGCCGGGCGGAAGCTCCGCGCTGATCTCCTCGATGAAGTCGGTGTTGACGCCCATGCTGATCAGGTCGCGCGTCGCTCCGACGGCGGTGCCGATGCCCAGGCCGATGACCGCGCCCACGGGCCCCGCGAACAGGCCGATGAGGGCGCCGGTCAGCGCGCCGACGCCGGTGCCGATCGGCCCTTCGCTCTTGCTGTCCTTCACCGAAAGCTTGCCGTCCTTGGCGCGATCGAGGACGGAGTACCCGTACAGGCTGATGATGCCTTCCTCGTGCAGTTCGCGCAGCGCGCGCACCCCTTCGTAAGCCTTCTTCTCGTCGGGGAACGTGATCACGACAAGCTTGCTGAACAGCTGATCCATGGCCATGGGTACTCCTTGGGTGGTGAAAAGCGGGCGGGCCGCGCCGGCCGCTAGGCGCGGATCCTGCGCAGCGACATTCCGAAGCCGACGGCCATGGAACCCTGGAGGATCAGGTCGACCGCGAGGACCATGCCCAGCAGCCACGCCGAGTCCATGGGCCAGCGGGTGATGAACAGCACGCCGGCGATGAGCGACACGATCCCCGAGGCCAGCCACCAGCCCCAGCCGGCGAAGGAGCGCATCGTGAGGCTCCAGCTTGCGCGCAGGATGCCGGAGATGATCAGCGTGACGGCCAGCACCAGCGTGAAGGCCTGGGCGGCGATGTCGGGGTAGGTGATGGTGTAGTAGCCGCCGATGCCGTAGAGGACCGCCGCCAGCAGCAGCAGCACGAACATGCCGATGCGGCGCACCAGGATGGCGGCCACCAGCTGCGCGATGGCCCCGGCGAGCATCAGGATGCCGATGATGTAGACGGAGGCGACGGTGGCCATCGGCAGGTTGAGGAAGGCCAGGACGCCCAGCACGATGAGGCCGGCCCCGAGGAGGGTGATCCACGCCCATCGCGATCCGACCTCTCGGCGGACGTGGTGGGACTCGGGAGCGGTAAGTTCGGCCATGCGGGATCTCCTCGGAGGTGCGGGGGTGTATCGACCGCAAGTTACGCCAAGGGCGGCATCGTGCCTTGACAAAAATCAAGCGCGCACCAACGAGGTTGGAAGCGTCGAGCAGGCACTGCGCGAAGGGTGCAAGGTGGCGCTGCGCGCGGCGCGACCATGGCGCGGGGCGCGGGGCGCGGCCGCGAGCGGCCGCACAGCCGCACAGCCGCACAGCCGCACAGCCGCACAGCCG
>JAEZKX010000213.1 GCA_023436025.1 Pseudomonadota bacterium
TGGTGGTGATGAGCGCGAAGAAGGCCAGGGAGCTGGGCCTGGAGCCGCTGGCCACCATCAAGGGTTTCGCCACCAGCGGGCTGGACCCCAGGACCATGGGCATGGGGCCGGTGCCGGCGACGCGCAAGGCCTTGCAGCGCGCCGGCTGGAAGGCGTCGGACGTCGACCTGTTCGAACTCAACGAGGCCTTCGCGGCCCAGGCCTGCGCCGTCAACAAGGTGCTGGACATCGATCCGGCCAAGGTCAACGTCAACGGTGGCGCCATCGCCCTGGGGCACCCCATCGGTGCGTCGGGCGCGCGCATCCTGGTCACACTCTTGCATGAGCTGAAGCGGCGCGATGCGAAGAAGGGCGTTGCCGCCCTCTGCATCGGGGGTGGCATGGGGGTTTCCCTAGCGGTGGAACGCGCCTGATGCGCAGAATGCGCTGAGCGACAGGCAACAAGGAGAACACCATGGCTCAGAAAGTGGCGTATGTGACAGGCGGCATGGGCGGCATCGGCACCGCCATCTGCCAGCGGCTGCACCGCGAGGGATTCAAGGTCATCGCCGGCTGCGGGCCGACGCGCGACTACAGCAAGTGGCTGGGCGAGCAGAAGGCCCAGGGCTACACGTTCTACGCCTCGGTCGGCAATGTCGGCGACTGGGATTCGACCGTGCAGGCCTTCAGCGAGGCCAAGCGCGAGCACGGCAGCATCGACGTGCTGGTGAACAACGCCGGCATCACGCGTGACCGCATGTTCCTGAAGATGACGCGCGAGGACTGGGACGCGGTGATCGAGACCAACCTCAATTCCATGTTCAACGTCACCAAGCAGGTGGTGGGCGACATGGTGGAAAAGGGCTGGGGCCGCATCATCAACATCTCGTCGGTCAACGGCGAGAAGGGCCAGGCGGGCCAGACCAACTATTCGGCGGCCAAGGCCGGCATGCACGGCTTCTCGATGGCGCTGGCGCAGGAACTGGCGACCAAGGGCGTGACCGTCAACACCGTGAGCCCCGGCTACATCGGCACCGACATGGTGAAGGCCATCCGGCAGGACGTGCTGGACAAGATCGTCGGCACCATTCCGGTGAAGCGCCTGGGCGAGCCCAGCGAAATCGCCTCCATCATCGCCTGGCTGGCGGGCGAGGAGAGCGGCTACACCACGGGGGCGGACTTCTCGGTCAACGGCGGCTTGCACATGGGCTGAGCGGACGGCGGCAGCGCCGCGTCCGCCATCGCGGCCGCGCGGCGGGATGCCACCGTCCGGACCGAATCCGCGGCGGGGATGGCGCCGCCCGGACCGCATCCGCGGCGGGGCCTGGCCCCGGCCGCTTCCCTTGCTATTCGACGATGTCCTCGATGACGAGGCGGCGGTACTTCTGGCCGTAGGAGATCTCGCGGCCCTTCAATGCGTCCATCACGCGGTCGGAATCCTCGGTTTCGGGCGCGTGGATCATCAGCGCATGGTGGCCCTCGGCGGCAAGTTCCGCGAAGCGGCGGATGGTGTCGCTCTCGGTGCCGGCCGAGGGCAGGATGCCCTGGTCGCCGGTGGTGCCCAGGATCTGCCGGCGGAAGTCGGCCGGCGTCACCAGGGACACCGCGTCCTCGGGATAGCCCGCGTCCGCCAGGGCCTGCGCCGCATCGCGCGCCTGCTGCTCGCCCGGGAACATCAGCACCATGTAGCCGGTGGGATAGAACACGCCGGTCATCGTTTTCATGCTCGACTCGAGGTGAAAGGGCTTCATGCCATCTCCTTTCCTGTGGGAACCGGACGATTGCATCGCATACGGCCGGGTTCGGTTGTCGGCCTGCGGGACGGCGACGGGTAGGAGCGGCCCGCACATGGCGTCGGCGGACCGTGGAACCCTTCGGGGGAAATGCCGGGGTGCGCGGCTTTCGCGCCCAGGCTCCTCAAGGCGCCCGTGGCCGCACGCCAGCGCGGGAAAGCGGCTTGCCCCGACAATCGCGTGTCAGCCCCGCCTGCAGCGTGTGCCGGTCCCATCTCCGGCCGGCCAGCGTGGCCTTGCACGATTTCCTATGAACCGACTGGATGCTGGGTGGCGCATGAGCGTCGCCCCGATGATGGACTGGACGGACCGGCATTGCCGTTTCTTCCACCGCCTGCTCACGCGCCGCACGCGCCTCTACACCGAGATGGTCACCACCGGTGCGCTGCTGCATGGTGATGTGGCGCGCCACCTGGACTTCGACGAGACGGAGCATCCCGTCGCCTTGCAGCTGGGCGGCAGCGAGCCGGCCGATCTGGCGCATGCCGCCCGGCTGGGCGCGCAATGGGGCTATGACGAGATCAACCTCAACTGCGGGTGCCCCAGCGAGCGGGTGCAGCGCGGCGCTTTCGGCGCCTGCCTGATGGCCGAGCCACAGCTGGTGGCCGATTGCGTGAAGGCGATGGTCGACGTGGTGGACGTGCCGGTGACGGTGAAGCACCGCATTGGCATCGACCAGGTGGAGAGCTACGACTTCGTGCGCGACTTCGTGGGCGCCGTCGCCGAGGCGGGCTGCGGCGTCTTCGTGGTCCACGCGCGCAACGCCTGGCTCAAGGGCCTGTCGCCCAAGGAGAACCGCGAAATCCCGCCGCTGCGCTACGCGCTGGTCCATAGGTTGAAGCGCGACTTTCCGCAGCTGGTGATCGCCATCAATGGCGGCATCAAGGACGATGCCGTGGTGCAGGCGCAGCTGGCCGAGCTCGACGGCGTGATGGTCGGCCGCGAGGCCTACCACAACCCCTGGTGGCTGGCGTCCTGGGATGCGGCCTTCTACGGTGAGGCGCCGTCCGGCCTCGCGCGCGAGGACATCGAGGCCCGCATGGTCGCCTACATGGAACGCGAGCATGCGGCGCGCGGCACGCCCTGGTATTCCATCGCGCGGCACATGCTGGGCCTCTACAACGGCCTGCCGGGCGCGCGCCGCTGGCGCCAGGTGTGGAGCGACCATCGCCTGAAGGGTGAGCCGCCGCGCGAGGTGATGAAGAGGGCGCACGAACGACCCGCGGTGCCGGCCGAAGCGGGGGGCCAGGGCGTTCTCTAGCTGCCGGGCCGCGGCAGTCGGGGTGGCCGGCCCCAGCCCGCCACGGGGGTGACAGCCCGACCGAGATACTTTAAACTTGAAATATCTAGGTTCGGAGCAATCCATGAACATCGTCTGCATCGGCGGCGGGCCCGCGGGACTTTATTTCGCGCTGCTCATGAAGAAGCAGGATCCCTCGCACCGGGTGCGGGTGGTCGAGCGCAACAAGCCCTACGACACCTTCGGCTGGGGCGTCGTCTTCTCTGACCAGACGCTGGGCAACCTGCAGGCGGCCGACCCGGAGAGCGCGGCCGAGATCCTGGGGGCCTTCAACCACTGGGACGACATCGAGATCCACATCCGCGGCCACAAGGTGCGCTCCGGCGGCCACGGCTTCATCGGCATCGGCCGCAAGCGGCTGCTCAACATCCTGCAGCGGCGCTGCGAGGCGCTGGGGGTGGAGCTGGTGTTCGAGACGGACGTCAAGGGCGACGAGGAGTACCCCGACGCCGATCTCGTCATCGCCAGCGACGGCCTCAACAGCCGCATCCGGACCAAGTACGCCGCCAGCTACCGGCCCGACATCGACCTGCGCCGCAACCGCTTCGTCTGGCTGGGCACGCACAAGAAGTTCGACGCCTTCACCTTCGCCTTCGAGGAGACGCCCGGCGGCTGGTTCCAGGCCCATGCCTACCAGTTCGACGGCGACACCTCCACCTTCATCGTCGAGACGACCGAGGAAGCCTGGCTGGCCGCCGGTCTCGACAAGATGGAGAAGGAAGAGGGCATCGCCTTCTGCGAGAAGCTGTTCGCCAAGTACCTCGACGGCAACCCGCTGATGTCGAACGCCGCCCACCTGCGCGGCTCCGCCCAGTGGATCAAGTTCCCGCGCGTGGTCTGCGGCACCTGGGTGCACCACAACGGCCGCGCCCCCGTGGTGCTGATGGGCGATGCGGCGCACACGGCCCATTTCTCCGTCGGCTCAGGCACCAAGCTGGCCCTGGAGGATTCCATCGAGCTGGCCCGCTGCATCGCCCGCAGCGGCAACGACCTGCCGCAGGCCTTGCGCGACTACGAGGCGGTGCGCAGCGTCGAAGTGCTGAAGATCCAGAACGCGGCGCGCAACTCCACCGAGTGGTTCGAGAACGTGGCGCGCTACGTGGCGCTGCCGCCCGAGCAGTTCGCCTATTCGCTGCTCACGCGCAGCCAGCGCATCAGCCACGAAAACCTGCGCCTGCGTGACCGCGGCTACGTGGAGCAGTACGAGGACTGGGTGGCCGCCCTGGCCGGCGCGCGCCGGCGCCCCGACCAGCAGCCCATTCCGCCGATGTTCACGCCGTTCCGCCTGCGCGGCGTGACGCTGAAGAACCGCGTGGTGGTGTCGCCCATGGCGCAGTATTCCTGCGTCGACGGCCTGCCGGCCGACTACCACCTGGTGCACCTGGGCGCGCGCGCGCTGGGCGGCGCCGGCATGGTGGTGGCCGAGATGACCTGCCCCACGCCCGATGCGCGCATCACCCCCGGCTGCCCCGGCCTGTGGAACGAGCAGCAACGCGATGGCTGGAGGCGCATCGTCGACTTCGTGCACACGCAGTCCGACGCCAAGATCGCCATGCAGCTGGGCCACGCCGGGCCCAAGGGCTCCACGCGCGTTCCGTGGGAAGGGGAAGACCAGCCGCTGGAGTCCGGCAACTGGCCGCTGCTGGCCGCCTCGCCGCAGCAGTACCTGGACGGCATCAGCGACTGGGCGCGGCCGATGACGCGCGCCGACATGGACCGCGTGCGCGACGATTTCGTGCGCAGCACGCGCTATGCGGCCGAAGCCGGCTTCGACTGGCTGGAGCTGCACTGCGCCCACGGCTACCTGCTCTCCAGCTTCATTTCGCCATTGACCAACCAGCGCACCGACGAATACGGCGGCTCGCTGGAGAACCGCCTGCGCTACCCGCTGGAGGTGTTCCACGCCATGCGCGCCGCCTGGCCGTCGGACAAGCCGCTGTCGGTGCGCATCTCGGCCCACGACTGGGTCGATGGCGGCATCACGCCCGACGACGCCGTGGCCATCGCCCGCCTGTTCAAGGCCGCCGGCGCCGACATGATCGACGTGTCTTCCGGCCAGGTGAGCAAGAAGCAGAAGCCGGTCTACGGCCGCATGTACCAGACGCCCTTCGCCGACCGCATCCGCAACGAAGCCGGCATCGCGACGATGGCGGTGGGCGCGATCTCGGAAGCCGACCACGTCAACAGCATCATCGCCGCCGGACGCGCCGACCTGTGCGCCGTCGCCCGCCCGCACCTGGCCAACCCGGCGTGGTCGTTGCTGGAAGCTGCGAAGATCGGCTACCACGACGTCGGCTGGCCCCGCCAGTACCTGTCCGGCAAGAACCAGCTCGAACGCAACCTCGAACGAGAGAAGGCCATGGCGGCCCAGGAGACAAGCAATGAACGATTCAACTGAGCGCGTCGACCCCGCGCTGGTCGCGGGCAACCGCAGGCAGCTCTCCGGCTACCGCGCCGCGCATTTCCGGTGGGAGGCGCAGGAGGGCGTGGCGACCATCACGCTCAACCGGCCGGAGCGCAAGAACCCGCTGACCTTCGATTCGTACGCTGAACTGCGCGACCTGTTCGGCCAGCTGAAATACGCGACCGACATCCACGCCGTGGTGGTGGCCGGCGCCGGCGACAACTTCTGCTCCGGTGGCGACGTGCACGAGATCATCGGCCCGCTGGTGCGCCTGCAAGCGCCCGAGCTGCTGATGTTCACGCGCATGACCGGCGACCTGGTGAAGGCGATGCGTGCCTGCCCGCAGCCCATCGTGGCCGCGGTCGACGGCGTCTGCGCCGGTGCCGGCGCCATCGTGGCCATGGCCTCCGACATGCGCCTGGGCACGGCGCGCAGCAAGACGGCCTTCCTGTTCAACCGCGTGGGCCTGGCCGGCTGCGACATGGGCGCCTGCGCCATGCTGCCGCGCATCATCGGCCAGGGCCGCGCCGGGGAACTGCTGTTCACCGGCCGCGCCCTGGGTGGCGAGGAAGGCGAGCGCTGGGGCTTCTTCAACCGCCTGTGCGCGCCCGAGCAGCTGCTGGAGCAGGCCCAGGCGCTGGCGCGCCAGCTGGTGGAAGGGCCCACCTTCGCCAACGGCATCACCAAGACCATGCTGCACCAGGAATGGGCCATGACCATCGAGCAGGCCATCGAGGCCGAGGCCCAGGCTCAGGCGCTGTGCATGCTGACGCAGGACTTCAAGCGGGCCTACGAGGCCTTCGTCGCCAAGCAGAAACCGAAGTTCGAGGGCAACTGAAATGCGGCAGCTGCCCCATCTCGACTGGCCGTTCTTCGAGCAACGGCACGGCGCCTTCGCGACCGCGCTCGATGGCTGGGCGGGCCAGCACGTGGCCGGCATCCACGGCCCCGACGTCGACGCCGCCTGCCGCCAGCTGGTGCGCACGCTGGGCGAGGGCGGCTGGCTGGGCCACGCGGTGGGCGGCAGCCACGGCGAGCGCGAGGTGATCGACACGCGGGCGATCTGCCTCGCGCGCGAGACCCTGGCCTACCACAACGGCCTGGCCGACTTCGCCTTCGCCATGCAGGGCCTGGGTTCCGGCGCCATCAGCCTGCAGGGCACGCCCGAACAGAAGGAGCGCTACCTGGCCCGGGTGGCCCGGGGCGAGGCCATCGCCGCCTTCGCACTGTCGGAGCCGGAGGCGGGCTCGGACGTGGCCAACCTGCAGTGCGCTGCACATGTCGAGGGCGACCATGCGGTGCTCAATGGCCAGAAGACCTGGATCTCCAACGGCGGCATCGCCGACTTCTACGTGGTGTTCTGCCGCACCGGCGAGGCGCCGGGGCCGCGCGGCATCTCGGCCTTCATCGTCGATGCCGGCACGCCCGGCTTCGAGATCGCCGAGCGCATCGAGGTGATCGCTCCGCATCCGCTGGCCACCCTGCGCTTCGACAACTGCCGCGTGCCGCTGGCGCAGCGCATCGGCGCGGCCGGCGAAGGCTTCAAGGTGGCCATGCGCACCCTGGACGTGTTCCGCACGTCGGTGGCGGCGGCGGCGCTGGGCTTCGCACGGCGCGCGCTCGATGAGGCGCTGCAGCGCGCCACCACGCGGCGCATGTTCAACCAGACGCTGGCCGACTTCCAGCTGACCCAGGCCAAGCTGGCCCAGATGGCGACCACCATCGACAGCGCGGCACTGCTGGTCTACCGCGCCGCCTGGCAGCGCGACCAGGGCCGCAACGTCACCAAGGAGGCCGCAATGGCCAAGATGGCGGCCACCGAGGGCGCGCAGCAGGTGATCGATGCCGCCGTGCAGATGTTCGGCGGGCTGGGCGTGAAGAGCGGCGAAACCGTGGAGCAGCTGTACCGGGAGATCCGGTCGCTGCGCATCTATGAAGGCGCGACCGAGGTGCAGCAGCTCATCATCGCGCGCGAACTCTTGAAGGAGGAGCGGGGATGACCCAGGCATACGAGAAGCCGCAGGCGGTGCTGCCCGAAGGCTGGAAGCGCCCCAAGGGCTACGCCAACGGCGTGGTGGCGCAGGGGCGCATGCTGTTCATCGCTGGCATGATCGGCTGGGACGCGGAGGAACGCTTCGTCAGCGACGATTTCGGTCCCCAGGCCCGGCAGGCGCTGCAGAATGTCGCCGACGTTCTGAAGGCCGCTGGCGGCAGCGGCGAGAATATCGTCCGCATGACCTGGTACGTCACCGACAAGCGCGAATACATGGCCGCCGCCCGCGAGGTGGGGCAGGCCTATCGCGAGATCATCGGCAGCTACACCATCGCGATGACCGCGGTGGAAGTGAAGGCGCTGATCGAGGACCGCGCCAAGGTCGAGATCGAATGCACCGCGGTGCTGCCCTGACCCTCTCACGGAGTTTTCCATGGCCAAAGCCAAAGCCGCCTTCCACTGGGCCGACCCCCTGCTGCTGGACCAGCAGCTGACCGACGACGAGCGCCAGGTGCGCGACGCCGCCCATGTCTACTGCCAGGAGAAGCTGGCGCCGCGCGTGCTGGAGGCCTTCCGCAACGAGAAGACCGACCTGGAGATCTTCCCGGAGATGGGCGCGCTCGGCCTGCTGGGTCCCACCATTCCCGAGGAATACGGCGGCGCCGGCCTCAACTACGTCTGTTACGGCCTGGTCGCGCGCGAGGTCGAGCGCATCGATTCCGGCTACCGCTCGATGATGAGCGTGCAGTCCTCGCTGGTGATGGTGCCCATCCACGAATTCGGCAACGAAGCCACCCGGCGCAAGTACCTGCCCAAGCTGGCCACGGGCGAGTGGATCGGCTGCTTCGGCCTGACCGAACCCAACCACGGCTCGGATCCCGGCAGCATGGTCACGCGCGCGCGCAAGGTCGACGGCGGCTACCTGCTCACCGGCAACAAGATGTGGATCACCAATTCGCCGGTGGCCGACGTCTTCGTGGTCTGGGCCAAGGACGACGAAGGCTCCATCCGCGGCTTCGTGCTGGAAAAGGGCTGGAAAGGCCTGTCGGCGCCCAAGATCACCGGCAAGGTGGGCCTGCGCTCCTCGGTCACCGGCGAGATCGTGATGGAAGAGGTGTTCTGCCCCGAGGAGAACGCCTTCCCCGAGGTGCGCGGCCTCAAGGGCCCGTTCACCTGCCTGAACTCGGCGCGCTACGGCATCGCCTGGGGCGCGCTGGGCGCGGCGGAAGACTGCTGGCACCGCGCGCGCCAGTACGTGCTGGACCGCAAGCAGTTCGGCAAGCCGCTGGCGGCCAACCAGCTGGTGCAGAAGAAGCTGGCCGACATGCAGACCGAGATCACGCTGGGCCTGCAGGGCTGCCTGCGCCTGGGCCGCATGAAGGACGAAGGCACGGCGGCGGTGGAGATCACCTCCATCATGAAGCGCAACTCCTGCGGCAAGGCGCTGGACATCGCCCGCGTGGCGCGCGACATGATGGGCGGCAACGGCATCAGCGACGAATTCGGCGTGGCGCGCCACCTGGTGAACCTGGAGGTGGTCAACACCTACGAGGGCACGCACGACATCCATGCGCTGATCCTGGGACGGGCGCAGACGGGGATCGCGGCGTTCTGAGCTTTGGCTGACGGCGCATGCGCGCCGTCTTTGGCCGCCGCGGCCGCCTGGATTGGTGCGCTCCTGGTTGGCTCCCACCAGTCGTCAGGGTGTGCCCGCTTGGCGAGCGCACCATCGCCGTCGCCAGGTGGGCCTGCCATGGCCGCTTGAGTGGTGCGCTCGCTGCGCGAGCACACCCTACCGGCCCTGCTCGTCAGCGGCTGTAGAAGCGCTCCAGGAAATCCAGCTGGGGCTGGCGCCAGCCCGCGCCCGGCGCGACGGTGTCGTCCAATGCCAGGTGGTTGTCGCGCGTGGTGTCGTAGGCCTCCCAGCGCGGCACGCCCGGCGCATTCGGGTCGCCCTGCGACGCGAACGCCACCCAGGCCTTGCGCATGATGCGCGACAGTTCTTCATCGGTCGCGTCGAAGGCGCCGCCCGCCGCCAGGTTGCCGAAGGCGTGCGCGACCTCCTCGCCGTGGTTGGGCCCGTCCACCTGGCCCGGGCGCCGGCGCAGGAACAGGTACTTCCAGGTGCGCGGCTCGCGCGCGGCCATCGACTGCGCCAGCAGCCGCGTCCCGTAGTTGAACTGGGTGTCCGCGAACATGGCGGCCACCGCGGGCCGGGCCTCGGCATCGGAGGTGGCGGGATAGGCCGCCGCGGCCTCGTCGAGCGCGCCGGCGAAGTTGGCCGCCAGTTGCGCGCGCCAGTCGGCCAGCGTGTCCAGCGGCCACTGCTTCACCGCCCAGGTGCCTTCGTCGGCGTTGCTGCCGACGATGAGGGGCAGGGCGTGCTGGCGTCCCGCCCGCAGGACCGGCCGCTCCTCCTCGGGCAGCAGCCAGCCGTCGCGGATAGGCCGCAGCACCCGCGGCGTGGTGAGGCCGCGCACCTTGGGCGTGAACAGCGCCGTCTTCTCCAGCAACTGCGCGGCGGACAACGAACGCAGGGACTCCAGGTCGGCGCCCAGGGCCAGGCCGGCCTCTTCCGCCTGGGCCAGCGTCGCGAGCGGACGACCGGCGCCGGGGCTGTGCAGGATCGCGCGGTGGAAGAGGCCGCCCGCCAGCGGCGACGCCAGCAGCAGCGAGATGGAGGCCGAGCCGGCGGAGACACCGAAGGCCGTGATGCGTTCCGGATCGCCGCCGAAGGACGCGATGTTCTCGCGCACCCAGCGCAGCGCCGCCATCTGGTCCAGCAGGCCGTAGTTGCCCGCCACGCCGTGGTCCGATTCGGCGCGCAGCGCGGGATGGGCGAGGAAGCCGAACAGGCCGCCGCGGTAGTTGAGCGTGACCACCACCGCGCCCTCGGCGGCCAGCCGGGCGCCGTCGACGCAGGGGTCGGATCCGCTGCCGGAGGCGAAGCCGCCGCCATGGATCCACACCAGCACCGGCAGTGGCGCCGTGGCGTCCAGCGACGGCGTCCAGACATTGAGGTAGAGGCAGTCCTCGTCCTGCCGCCGCGAGCGCAGGTCCGACGTGGGGTGCTGCGGGAAGTCGGGCCCGAAGGCCAGCGCGTCGCGCACCCCAGCCCAGGGCCGCACCGGTTGCGGCGGCCGCCAGCGCAGCGCGCCCACCGGCGGGGCGGCATAGGGAATGCCCAGGAAGGTGGCGCCGGCGCCGCGGCTGCGGCCACGCAGGTGGCCCTGGTGCACTTCGACGGTGGTGAACGCGCTGTTCATGGGGTGTCATCGCCTCCCGGACGAAGGGTGGAGAGCCTGCATCGCCTGCGGAGTCTACGCCGCCATAATCGCGCCTGAGCCTGGAGGAGACCCGCTTGAACCACACGTCGGCCGCGCCGCCCCCGCCTGCCACGGCGGGCGGCAAGCCATTGGCGCGGCAGGTCGCGGTCGGTTTCGTCGAGGCGCACCGCCAGAAGATCTTCCTCGGCCTGTCGGTCGCCGGCACGCTGCTGCTGGGCCCGTTCGCCGTCAACAACTTCTTCCAGGGCCGCACGCTCGCCGGCGTGGCCACGGTGGCCTTCGTCTTCTGCCTGCTCGCCAACGCCTTCGCCATCGCTCGCGGGCGCAGGCCGGTGGTGCCGGCCATCCTGATCTTCGTGGCGGGCCTGGCGGGCCTGGCCGTCACGATGTACAAGAACGGGCTGATCGGCATCCTGTGGGTGTATCCGGGCATCCTGCTGTTCCACTTCGTGCTGCCGCGGCGCACGGCCAACCTGTTCAACATCACGCTGGTGTTGCTGGCCGTGCCCATGGCCTGGCTGCACCTGGGGCCCTACCTCATGCTGCGCGTGGGCGCCACGCTGGTGCTGCTGATCGTGTTCAGCAACATCTTCTCGTACATCGCCGACGAGCAGCAGGCCAAGGAGGCGGAGCAGCGCGTGCGGCTCGATGCGCTGGTGCAGCAGCTGGAGGCGCAGAACACGGCGCTGCGCGAGGCCTTCCGCCTGCGCGAGGAAGTCGAGCGCATCGCCCGCCACGACCTCAAGACGCCGCTGGCCAGCATCGCCTCGGTGCCGCGCCTGCTGCGCGAAGGCCGCCTGCTGGATGCGCACGAGGACGAGCTGGTCGGCATGGTGGAACGCGCCGCGCTGCGCGTGCTGAGCATGGTCAACCTGTCGCTGGACCTGTACCGCATGGAGGAGGGCACCTACCGCCTGCGCGCCCGGCCGGTGGACCTGGGCGCGCTGGTGCAGACGGTGGCGCGCGAGCTGCAGGCGCACGCCCAGTCCAAGGACGTGCGGCTGCGGCTGGACCTGCCGGGCGAGCCGCTGCACGTGCAGGGCGAGGAGCTGCTGTGCTATTCCACCGTCGCGAACCTGTTGAAGAACGCGTTGGAGGCGTCGCCCGAACATGCCCAGGTGCGCGTCGCGCTGCACCGCGCCACCGGCGCCGACGCCGCGGTGCTTGCCATCCACAACACGGGCGAGGTGCCGCAGGCCGTGCGCGAGAGTTTCTTCTCCAAGTACGCCACCTACGGCAAGCCCGGCGGCATGGGCCTGGGCGCCTACTCCGCGCGCCTCATGGCGCGCGTGCAGCACGGCGACCTGCAGATGGTGTCGGGAGACGGCCGCACCATGCTCACCCTGCGCATGCCGCTGGCCGGCGGCGAGGACCTGCTGGCCATGCCCGCGCGCGGCGACACGCGCCCCGCACCGCTGGCGGCAGCCGAACTTGCGCCGTTGTCGGTGCTGCTGGTGGACGACGACGAGTACAACGTGGTGGTGCTCAAGAGCCTGCTGCCTTCGCCGCCGCTGGCGGTGCGCACGGCGGTCAACGGCCGCGCGGCGCTGGAGCGGGTGCGGGAGGAGCGGCCCGACATCGTCTTCCTGGACCTGGAGATGCCGGTGATGGGTGGCATCGAGGCGATCGGCCGCATCCGCGCGCTGCAGCGCGAGCTGGGCCAGGCGCCCAGCCTGGTGGCCGCCTTCTCCGCCCACGACGACGATGCCACGCGCCGGCAGTGCGCCGAGGCCGGATTCGACCTCTACCTGGCCAAGCCGGCCTCGCGCGAGGAGGTGATGGCCGTGCTGCGGCTGGAGCCGCGCCCGGACACCGCGCCCGCGCGCAATGGCCAGCGGGTGTGGGTCGACCCGGCGCTGATGGCCTCGATGCCCGCCTTCCTGGCCTCGCGCCGGCAGCTGGCGCGCGACCTGGCCGCGGCAGCCGCCGCCGGCGAGCGCGAGTC